>PWNW01000150.1 GCA_003557605.1 Spirochaetaceae bacterium | reverse complement strand
TGTACGGCAAGGTCACCGACTGCAACCGACAGCCCTTCTTTTCCGCTGTAGGGAATCCGTACGGAGCAGGCATCGGCAATTTCATCAAGCCGGTCCATGATCTGCAGGGTATAGCGTAGTTTTCTGCTGAAGCTGAACACTCCCGTCTTTCCGCTGGAGAACTGTTTGAGCTTTTTCAATGATTTCCAGAACTTCGGCTGCCAGGCATGGGAGTGCTGCATGGTCTCCACTAGATCTTCAAGAGTATTCCTGTCGAAAGGCACATCAGCAGGAAGCAGTTCTGATGCGTCAATCTCTCTTCGGGTCTCGGCGAGCAGCGCTGTCAGGGAACTGCAGCGACCCCCCGGGTTGTCATCGGCAGCAAGGGTGTCCGCCGCCCATTGGGCCAAAGCAGACTCCCGGTGCTCATGGAAGCGTTTCATGTCCTTCTGTACAGCATCTATCAAAGATCTCCAATGCTCCCGTTCAGACGATCCCGCATGGGTAAAGGACTTTCTCTGTGCTAGAGGATGATCGGGAAGCAGCAGCTCCGGCTGTCGTACTGCAGCATCAAGCAGCTGATCAAACTTCTGCAGGGTTTCCATGCCCATGGTTCCGTATTCGCCGGGATCATCAATGATTTCTGGAATCATCATGTCCGGTCTTCGGGAAGTCCTTCGATACAGCTCAATGAGCTGCAGTCCCGACGGGGTCTGTTCATGAAGCAGCTGCTTCACCGCATTCAGTCTTGAGAGCTGCTTTTCGATTTCATGGGAAAGCTCCAGATTCCGGGTTTTCAGTTTCTCCGACTCATGCTCCCACTGATCGTCAGCAGGTGAAGCATGGGGATGTGCAGCCTCATTGAGGGCCTTCAGAATCCGTATTCTGTCACGCACCGGGTTCTGCATCAGCAGTGCATAGGACCCGATCCCGGCATCTGCGAGTCTGGCGTACAGATCATCAAGGGATGAACGCTTTTGAGATACAACCAGCACTCTCCTGCCCTTCATCAGGCAGTCCCCAATGATATTAGCCTGCACCTGGGTCTTACCGGTACCTGGAGCCCCCAGCACAGCGATATTGTGCCCCATCGCACAAGCCTGAACTGCCCGCTCCTGGGAGGAGTCAAGGGGGGTGAGAAATACCGCCCGGTTTTCATCTGTCTGATGATGCTCCGGCAAGGGATGCTCACCCTCTTCAGGGGCCTGGTCAAGTATCCGCTCAGCGGTGGTGCTTAAGCATGATTCATCGGTAATTCGTGCATACTCCCCTGAAAGATGTGCAGGCTTCTGGGGAAAAAACCCCAAAACCAGACAGTCCTGCAGAATGATGGTGCCCGGCTGATGTTCACCGAGACTTGTAAGGGGCTCAATTTCTCCGGAAACATGCCCTCCGGGAAAATGCTGGAAGTTCATCCCCTTGAACAGGGACTGCACGATTTCCACCATACCGAGGCCTCGTATCCCCTTGCTGAGAGGAAAACTCATACTGACCCTTGGGGGAATCTGCTCATGATGGAACAGCTCAAATCCCCTGATCAGCGATTCATTTATCGAAGCATGGGAGAACTGCAGGTTCTTCACTGCCCAGCCCCGTTTTCCGCTTTCCAGGGTTTTCGGTTCAAGGGTCACAGGGAAGAGGAATACCGGTGCCCTGACCTTCGTACCGTCCTGGAAAGCCCCCTCCAAAAAGGGGTATCCGAATGCCAGGTCCCAGGACCCGGAATCCCGAAATGCCCTGTCGGCTTCCATGCGTACGGAAGCAAGAGCTGAATATGCATCAGAAATATCTTCAGCATCTTCACAGAAGAGCTGGAGCATGTCTCTCACGCCGTCCAGCAGGAAGGGAAGCAGCATGGTATTGCAGAATGGAACTTCCCAAAGTGCATCAAGGACTGAGGCATCAAACCCTCGCACATCCCCCGCTTCAGCGGCAATCAGGGACTGGTGATTCCTGAGCATTTCCCGATAACTGGTTGCATACCCTCTGCAGACTTCTTCATATTTCATGGAACAATCCACCTCTTCATATAGTATATAGCAAATAAGATAAATTACAAACTGCACTGATGTCATATTTGTTTGAGGTTGATGGTATGATCGCTTTGGTGTACCCTGTTCTTATGAGCAGCGGTAACGGCATACAGCACGTGCAACTGGTAGTGTCCGGCAGAGTTCAGATGGTCGGGTTCAGGTTCTTCGCCCTCAACGCAGCAGAAGCATACGGTATTACCGGATTTGTTCGCAACCTCCCCAACGGCGATGTCGAGATTGCTGCATCTGGAAAGGCTGCTGACCTGAAACGTTTTGCTGCAGCAGTAAAACAAGGTCCGCCCTCTTCATCGGTTCACCATGTCTGTGAGGACTGGAACAGAAAAGCCGGTGAAGCATTCAAGAGTTTTACCATACGGTGGTAATTAGGATGACCCTATGCTGAAAGCAAAGATTATTGCTACAATCGGTCCCTCTTCAAGGGATTTCACCATCATCACTGACATGATCCGGTCAGGTGTCCGGGTGTTCAGGCTCAATTTCAGTCATGGGACTTACGATGACCATGTGCACAGCGTAGAGCTGATCAGGTGCGCATCAGATCAGCTCGGCATACCGACTGCTGTGTTCCAGGACCTGCAGGGACCGAAGATACGGGTTGGTGAACTCGAGCGTCCCTTCTATGACCTGGCCAGGGGGAACACCTTGGTGCTGACACCGGAACCATGCCTCGGCACCGATGAACGCATCAGCATAGACTATCCCTCTCTGCATCAGGAAATCACCCCCGGAAGCAGGATACTCATTGATGACGGTCTGATTGCCCTGGAAGTAACCCGCATTGAAGATCAGGAAATTATAACGTCTGTTACCGATCCGGGAAGGCTGAAGCCCCGCAAGGGGGTGAACCTGCCAGGGGCGGCGCTTTCACGTCTCAGCTCATTCACGGAAAAAGATCAGAGAGACCTCCGGTTTGCCTTTGAGCATCAGCTGGACTACGTTGCTCTCTCATTCGTCAGAAGTGCTGATGACATCGCATCCCTTCGGGCATATATGAGGGAGGAATTCGGCAGTGAAATCCCGATTATCGCAAAAATAGAAAAACCCGAGGCCGTTGATGATATCCATGCGGTTATATCTCAGTCAAGCGCCATCATGATTGCCCGGGGGGACTTGGGAGTAGAAACGTCCCCGGAGGAAGTGCCGGTAATTCAGAAGTCCCTGATCAGATCCTGCAATCTTGCAGGTGTTCCGGTCATTACGGCAACCCAGATGCTTGAATCCATGATCAGCAATCCCAGGCCGACCCGGGCGGAGGCCAACGATGTTGCCAATGCGGTGCTTGACGGCACCAGTGCGGTGATGCTTTCAGGAGAGACCGCCGCAGGAATTTATCCGCTGGAATCGGTGCGGATGATGGAACGTATCATCCGGCATACTGAATCCAGTGTTGAATACCAGCGGCTGGTGCTTGACCAGCGCCTCAACCGTGAAGACATTGAGGCAAAAAGAAGCCGGAGCGTCACAGAAGCAGTCGGGCTTGCTACAAGGGAACTGGCTCTGTCGATCAAGGCTGTCTGCATTGCCTGCTTCACCCATTCAGGGGGTTCAGCCAGGCTTATTTCAAAGTTCCGCCCCGGTGTTCCCATTGTCGGATTCAGCCCCTCCGTGCAGACGGTCAGGCGTCTTGCCCTTTCCTGGGGGGTCATCCCTCTGCTGGTGCAGGAACTCAGCAGCGTTGACGAACTGCTTGCCCATGCACCGCAGCACCTTGCGGAAATCCACATGGCCGCCCCCGGAGATGTACTGGTTATTACCGCAGGGGTTCCTGTGGGAACTCCGGGAAAGACTAATATGATCAAGGTTGTGGAAATACCAAAATAAAACCCTGCAAGAACATAACAGAAAACCGGGGATTGCATCACACTAGCCCCCTGTAGTAGCATCTACCCGTACCGGGAGGTTCCAGAATTTATGAACAGAATACTTTTCATCCTATGTACCGTTCTAGTATTGGCATCTGCTGCAGCTGGAGCAGAAACTCCGTTTACCGGAAGAAGTCATATCACCACTGAACATTTTCAGATCATCTTTGAGCATCATGATGAGAGGTACGCCCAGGAGATTGCTCAGTATGCAGATGAGGTGCTCAAGGAGCTTTCCGATATTCTCGGATATATGCCTTCGGAGACCATACCGGTTGCCATTGCAGGGAGAACAGCCCTGGCAAACGGGTTCTACAGCCCCATGCCCCATTCCATCACCCTCTTCGTAACCAGCCCGTCAACGCGGTTTCTCGGTTCCCGAACTTCAGACTGGCTCTATTCACTGTTTGTCCATGAACTGATCCACTATGTCCATCTCACCGAGCCGAAGGGACCGCCGAGGCTGCTCGCCCCGATCTTCGGCCCCGATATAAAAGCGATGAATACGGCCTTCATGCCCGGCTGGTGGATTGAAGGTATTGCCACCTACGGCGAAACAGTATTTGCAGACGGAGGCCGTGGTGAGGACCCCAGGTTCTCCATGTTCTGGAGAGCTCCCTTGCTGGAAGACAGGATGTGGAGTTTTTCCCAGTCTGCATACCAGTCAGCATACCCTCCCTCCGGAAGGATCTACGTGTCAGGCTACATCATGATCGACTACCTTATTGAACGATTTGGGCCCGATGTATTTTCTGACATAAACTCACGGTTCGTCAGGTTTCCCTTTTTCGGCATGTCCTATTCCATAGGAAGGACCGTGGGGGTATCCGGCAGGCAGCTCTTTGCAGACATGGTCGAATCCCTGAAGGTTGAAGCTTTTTCAGATCTGCCGGAAGAACAGGGAGAACCCTTCTCCCCTGAACGCACTGGAAACTACCATCTTCCCCGGCCGACCCAGGAAGGATGGATCGGCTGGGTGACGGAACTCGGCTCACTTCCTGCAGTCTCACGATACCCCGGTTCCGGACTGCGTCCGGATGTGCTGGCCCATGTTTCCCTGACCGACCAGTTCTCCCTGGACGTGACCCCCGACGGCTCCGCAGCCCTAGCGGCGGTGTACTGGGAGGACCAGACTCACAGTGCTTCCTCCTTTATGAGTCCCGTCAGCTATTCCGATCTCCATCTCATCGATCTTGATTCCGGAAGCACCCGGCAGCTTACCATACGTTCCCGACTCTATCATCCAACGATCAGCCCGGAAGGCAGCTGGGCTGCTGCGGTTGAGCGCGTCGGAACCCGGTACCGCCTTGCAGGCATTGACCTCTCATCAGGAGAAACACATGTGATCTATGAGAATCCCCAGGGATCAGTGTATGAACCGGTGTTCGCCAAAGACGGATCTTCCATTATTGCCGTTGAAGTTATCAGAGGCATGGCAGCACTGATTGAAGTGGACTTCGACGGAACCAAGCGGGAGCTTTGGCCCCATGCTGATGAGGCAGTCTTTGCTCCGAGAACCCAGGATGACCGGTCCATCCTCTTCAGTTCAGACCGCAGCGGCACCCTGGACCTCTACCAGTACCGCATGGATACTCAAACTGCAAAGCGGCTTCTCCAGGACCCTGCAGGGGTGCTTGGGGCAGACATCCTCGGCGATGAGCTGGTGTACAGCACCTACCGAAGTTCCGGGCATGCACTGAGAAGCATGCATCTCTCATCCCTTGATCCTGTTTCCGCTGAAGCTCCTGCAGCCGCTTCTTTTCCTGATGAGCAAGATGAAAGGGAATATGCACCCTATGAAGTGAAGAAATATTATGATTTCCCCCGTCCAGGGCTTTGGCTTCCCATTCCAATTTTTGAATCAGACGGAAGCATCGCACCTGGGGGAACAGCAATGCTTACAAGCGTGCTTGGCATGCATGGGGTCTCCCTGACTGCAGGATGGAACATCTCAGACAGTCTTCCCATCATCCAGGCTTCCTACACCTACACCCCCGGCTGGGGAATGCTTTCCCTGTCAGGGGAGATGAACAGCCTGAGAATGAACTCTCAGCAGCAGTGGGAGCGGGAACATGGTCTCTCGGCATCCCTGACCCTTCCCCTGCGGCAGTCTGTCGGGATGACCCCCCGTTGGCTTATATCATCCTCCTTTCTTGGAGGCTACCGGCACAGCAGCACGTCGGATACCCTGTTTATTGTCAGCCAGGTCGGGTATCAGCGTCATTACCTTCAGCCAAGGGGAGCATTCTTCGGGGGAACATCTGCATCGGTATTTGGAGGAACTGAAACTGTCATACGGATCAGAAGCAATGACGTGTTCATGTATCCGTTTGTGAGAACAAGCGCCCAGGTGAGACTTCCCTGGGCAAACCATGTGATTCGGACTGAAGCTGATGCCGTTGCAGCAGCGGGCTCCCTATTCAGCAGCCAGGAACGGTTTCTGCTGCCCAGGGGAAATCCCTCCTGGGGGGTTGCCCAGTGGAACAGGAATGTGCATGCAAAGCTGAAAGGCACCCTGATGTACCGGATACCCTTCGGCAATTTCGATATCCCCATCCTGTTTGGGGGACTTATCGGGGCAGGAGCGTCAGTATTTGCCCAAAGCGCCTTGTACCTGGAAACCGACGGAGTTTCTTGGGAAGAGGACATCTACGGGGGAATAGAAATCGCCGCAGATCTGGGTTTTGCAGCGCTTTCGCGCTTGCGGCCCTCCGTAGGTGTTACCGTAGGATTGCTTTCAGGGAAGTACAAGGTCTATGCAGATCTCAGCATCGCACCCCTGTTCTCCGGTCTTCGAAGTGCCGAGGCAACGATTCAGCGATAATTGTCCGATATGCACTTTAAGATTGAATGGTCATCGTTTATACTGTTTGCAGACTTACTGTAAGGAGGGAGCCATGAAAGCCTTTGTTGATCCTGATCTTTGTACCGGTTGTGAACTGTGTGTGGATGTTTGCCCAGAAGTATTTACTATGCAAGGAGATGTTGCCGTTGCAATTGAGGACGCAGTTCCCGATGATTCAGAAGACTGCGCCCAGGATGCTGCGGACCAGTGCCCCGTTGAAGCGATCTCTATTGAATAATTTTCTGCTACAGTCGGGACATGCCGTTCTGTATAGCAAATCTTGTTATCAGGGCGGCATTTTTCAGCCCGGTTTTTTTCGCTATAGCCCGTCTGTGACTGTCAACGGTTTTTGAAGATATTGCCAGCTTCATAGCGATCTCCTTGCTGGTTGCACCTAATGCAATATGCTCCATCACGACCCGTTCCTGGAAGGTAAGTCTTTCCAGAATTTGATTTGGATCCTCTTTGCTGAGTCCCCTGCCGGGAACATACCGGCAGCCCTCTTCCCGTACCAGCTCACCGGCAGCAACACGAGATATGCCTTCAACAACATCATCAGGGGTGCACTGCTTGGAAATATAACCGTGGAAAACCCCCTTGTGTATGAAAGGCTGCACCTTCGGGTACTCCAGTTCCGTAAGAAGAATGATCCGCTTACGGGGATAAAGGTTCCTAATCAGCTTTGCTGCGGCAATTCCGCTTACCTCCGGATAGGCCGCCTCCAGTATAATTACATCAATTTCTGATACGCAGTGCTTCATCTCCTGAAGCAAATCCGTCGCCCGATCAGCACTGCCGGCAACATCATACTGCGGGCAGTCATTCAGCAATTTCACCAGGCTCTCTCTGAGCAGGGTATTCTGCTCAACGATAAAAATCCCTGTGACCAAAGCTCACTCCTTTTTCTAGAATCTTCGATTGGATTTAACGTTTTTTTGTCGAGCATACTATATTACCTATGATCTGCACATCATGAGAAAAGCACACGTTTCCTCTACCCTCCGCTGAAAAGGATCAGCGAAATATGAATGCCAAGCTCAAGGGTGCCCCATGACGGGAAGAGTTCCTGCAGCTTCTCAGCTTCTTCCTGGTACCGCTTAAAGGGATCACGGAATACCAGGCAGGGGGTGATGAACAGTCTGCTTCCAAGATGCACATCGTATCCAAGGGAGATTTCATGCATCCACAGGTGGGGATCTTCAAGCTGTTCGTCTCCAAATATCAGGATGTTCTGGAGAAAGGTCATGCCGACCCAGAAGTCCCCTTCCAAGGGGTAGTATGCTGCATGGGCTGATGCATCTATCATCCAGTGCCTGCCGTGCTGGGTGTAGGACACCAGCACAGAGAACCGAAAGGAATCATTGAGAAATATCGAGGGCATGATCCCCCCGTGATACTGTCTGACGAGTACTCCGTCAAGGTCATGAGAGACCAGGGAAAAAGACATATTCCCTGGATAAACTGATGCGGCATTTCCCAGAAGTACCGCAGCAATACAGCAGATAATAACTGACTTCATATGCATGCTTTCCTGTTACAGCAGTGTTACTACAGCATAGGCCAGCTCCCAGAGGTTTTCCATTCCCTAGTTTTTGGGAATTGTCTTAATGACACCTTCACTCACCCGTAGTACAATTATCCCATGAAGGCAGTAAAAACCATCATCACAGTGCTGATGATCTTAGTCCTGCTTGGAGCAGGTATTCATGTTCTGGTCAGGACATATGTTTCCCGGAAAGCTTCTGAGGCGGTAAAGGAAGTCCTGATTCAGTCCTTCGGTGAATCAATCAGTTTTGATGCCCTGCTGCTGGACCTCCTCGGCACCCAGGCGGAAATTGAAAACCCCAGAATCATCATACCGGGAAATGTGGAAGGATTAGAGTATTTTCTCAGTGCCGATAATATGATGATAAGCCTTCCCCCAAGAGACCTGATGAAGATCCAGTCCCTTTCTGAACGGCGCTTTGAGACCGGGAAAGGGCTGGTATCATTTTCCGCTCCGGTGTTCAGCATGAAGCGGTCAGAGAGCATCTCCCCTCTGACGATATCAGCAGCAAAGATGGATATCCTGTTTTCCGGAACACTTGACCTGGATGAATTCTCCCGACCTGGAGGATTCAGGCTTGCATCGGTGATGAAAGAGGTGAAGACGGTCAATGCATCCCTTTCCAATGCAAAGATATCATCCCCGGGATTCTTCAATGACATCAAAGTGCTTGCCGCCATGCTTTCAGAAGAGGAAGCTGCCCAGATTGAGACAGCTGCATCCCGTGCGGCAGGACTCCTGCCTTCAGGCGCTGCTTCAGATGCAGTTCTCTCTGAGCTGCTCCCTCAGGCGGATGTGCGAATTATCTCCCAGACAATGGATTTTCTTATGGACCCTGATACCGATGAAGTCATTCTCGATGCGCTTCAGCTGAGCGCTTCGACGCTTTCTGAAAGGCCTGACATGCTGAGCGCACATGGTTCTGCAGTCACCCCGGCAGGGATCATCGAATATGACGGAATTCTGCGGATGCTGGATTCTCCCGGGGAACTATTTGAGCAGCTTGCCATGGAGGAGGGGACCTTCTCGGTTAACAGTGCATTGCCTGAGGTGACCGCACTGCTTGGGGGCAGCAGTTTCACCTACACCTTCAGGCACTGATGCAATACCTCGACACACCCGCCAGTGACTGAAGGTGTAGGTG
>PWNW01000270.1 GCA_003557605.1 Spirochaetaceae bacterium | reverse complement strand
TTTGCCATATCTGATTTAGGGGGTAATGTAATTAGTCCTTCAGTAAATGTAAAGAAAGATTGCACAAGGTTAAAAGCAAGAACAACAACTTTAATAGAAAGAAGGATGGCACATTCTTCCACGGGGCAAGCCACCGTGGTTTCCTGTGCCTAATTTTTATGAAGCTGAAGGAAATTCTTACAAAAGAGCAGGTTTCGCTGAACCTGACAGGTAGATCAAAACAGGAAGTCATTGAAGAGCTTCTGGACATACTGATGCTTACCGGAAAGGTTGCTGACCGCGGGCAGGCGCTGAAGGACCTGCTTGAGCGGGAGCAGAAAATGTCTACCGGTATCCAGCACGGTGTAGCTATACCCCATGCAAAGACCAAGGCTGTGAAGGGACTGACAGCCTGCATTGGTGTCCATTCCGAGGGAGTCGATTTTGAAGCCTTGGACGGCCAGCCCAGCAGGATTTTTGTCATGACCCTCTCACCGGTCAACCGCACAGGCCCCCATGTCCAGTTTCTCGCAGAAATAAGCCTGGTGCTTACATCTCAATCCGTTCGTGAAAAAATACTGACCTTGAAAACACCCGAAGAGCTTCTGAGGATGTTCGGTCTTTAATGCAAGGAAGGCCTGCATACATATGAGCCATTCAATTACATTGCTGGTACTGCAGCTTGCTGCAGTGATCCTGTCCGCCCGGTTTTTCGGCTGGTTTGCCGCACATAAGCTGCGCCAGTCGGAGGTGCTCGGAGAGATGATCGCCGGTATGGTGATCGGACCCTATCTGCTCGGATCAGTCTCTCTGGGAATACTTAAGGGCCCCCTGTTCCCTCTTCAGGAAGGCCTCATCCCCGTTTCTTCTGAGCTCTACGGCATAGCAGTGATCGGATCTGCTGTCCTGCTGTTCGTATCCGGTCTGGAAACAGACTTGAAGACATTTCTGAGATTCTCCGGGAAGGGCTCTGTGGTGGGCCTTGGAGGAATAATTATACCCTTTTTCCTGGGAAGCACGGTGACCGTCCTTGTGCTGCCTTCGGTCACCTCCCTGCTTGATCCGACGGCGCTGTTTCTGGGTGTGGTGTCTACCGCAACCTCGGTTGGAATTACCGCCCGGATACTCAGCGACCAGAGAAAGCTTTCATCTCCCGAGGGGGTAACCATATTGTCGGCTGCGGTGCTCGATGATGTGATCAGCATCATCATCCTTGCGGCAGCAGCAGCCATGGCGAGGGTGACCCTGGAAGGCGGGTCTGCAGCCTGGAGTAATATCGCTCTTGTTGCGGCAAAGGCCTTCGGGTTCTGGATCGTCTGCACAGCAGCGGGGATATTCATTGCCCCGGTAATCACCAGAGGAATGAAGCGTTTTGAGTCCCTTGGCATGACAGCTGCAGTAGCATTGGGGATAGCACTGCTGCTTGCCGGACTTTCCGAACTCTCAGGGCTTGCCATGATCATTGGTGCATATATTACCGGACTTTCCTTCTCCCAGACCGATGTGGCCCATGAAATCCAAACCCGCATACGCGGCCTCTATGATCTTCTTGTTCCGGTATTTTTCTGCGTAATGGGGATGATGGTCAACTTCCGTGCTGTGGGAGAGGTGTGGGTGTTCGGGCTGATCTTTGCCGTAACGGCAATGGCTGCAAAATTTCTTGGAAGCGCTGTGTTCTCTCTCTTTGCAGGGTTTACTGTCCGCGGTGCTGTGAGAATAGGAAGCGGCATGCTTCCCCGTGGGGAAGTGACCCTGATAATTGCCGGAGTGGGACTGACCATGGGAGCTATCGGCAGCGATATGTTCGGTGTTGCTGTGCTGACAATGCTTCTTGCTTCAATCGCAGCACCGCCGCTGCTGATTCGAAGCTTCAGCCGCGGGGGACCGGGGTATACGCGAGAATTCGAAGGAAAGGAGCAGGAGAGCGTATCGATTGAACTTACCTTTCCGTCGGAAAGAACCGCCGAGTTCATGCTCCAGCAGACTCTTGAGGCTTTCCGGGAGGAGGGATTCTACGTACGGCGTCCGGACAGCCATCGAATGCTCTTTACCCTTCGCAGGGAGGATACGGCAATATCTGCCCAGTGCCGGCAGAATGAACTGGCGGTGACTTCAGGCAAAGACCAGGAGCAGTTTGTACGGCTGCTGATGATAGAGGAGCTGCTGAAACTCAAAGATTTCCTCTCAGGCCTTGAAACTATGAAGAGTCCTGATATGATGGGGGCAGAGCTCCTGATAGGAATGTTTGCCCGGGAAGATGCCCTGTTGAAGGAAGAACAAGAGGAGGCATCACAGGAGCTTGAGGAGGATGCTGACAATGGAGATGCTGAAGAACAAAAGCAGGGACCTGCTTAACCATATTGAAGGATTTTTGGGATATGTCACTGAAGTGTCCCTTCATTTCGAAGAAGCGGTTAAGGACTATATACTCGGCAGAACGGAGGATTTCGAAAAACGTCGAATTGAGGTTGCTGCTATAGAACGGAAGGCCGATGATGCCTTGAAGACCGTGAAGTACGAGCTGTATGCATATAAGCTGATCCCCGATACCCGTGCTGATGTCTTTAAGCTGATGGGAGATATGGATGATGTGGTTGACTTTTCCAAGGACCTTCTCATGGAGATCTCCATAGAGAAACCGGTGATACCGGAGTTCCTTCAGGATGACATGATAAGACTGTCAGAAGCTTCATCCAAGGCGGTCAGCTCATTGGTCAGGGCGGTACGGGCATTTTTCAGTGACCTGCATATTGTGGACGACCGGGTGAGCAAGGTAGTCTTTTATGAGGAGGAGGCTGACAAACTCGAGGAATCCATCAAGCGTCGAGCCTTCAGTTCCCAGGAAATTGACATGCTTTCCAGAAAAGTGCAGATCAGGTACTTCACCGAGCGCATTGCCCTGCTTTCTGATATCTCCGAAGATATTTCAAAGAACGTGCTTATCTACGCGGTGAAACGGAAAATCTGAGAGTCCCTGTCTGAAGCAGCTTATACCCTCAGCAGTCCGCGGAATCCCCGCACCCCGAAATAGGACTGTGCGCTGTTGTGGTATACAAAGACTTGGCGGTATCGTCTCTCGGAGAACAGGGCACCCCCAAGAGCTCTAATATCCCGGGGGGTATGCAGCCAGCTGGAGGTTTTTGTGTCAAAGCTTCCCAGTCTCTGCAGTTCCCGGTACTGCGTCTCACTCAATATTTCAATTCCCATAGCATCGGCCATGTCAGTTGCATTGCCTTCAGGCCTGTTTGTCTTTCTGGACTCCATGGCTTCACGGTCATAACAGATATTTCTTCTTCCTGCAGGACTTTGGGCTGAGCAGTCTATAAACAGGTATTCCCCGGTATCCGCATCAAACCCCGCAATATCCGGCTCCCCACCGCTGTTCTCCATTTCATAGAGGCACCGGAGTTTCTCAGGGAACATTTCAAGACGGTCAAGCACATCGGTCCATACTACCCCCTCATGACGTTCAGGGTGTTTCTCAAACCGTGATTTCAGGGTGCTCAGCAGCGTTTCTGCTTGGAACATCGCATGCCTCCATACTATGCATTCCTACCAGACCGGAAGGCAGCTGTCAATCACTGCTCCAGGGATCAGCATGTTCACTTGGCACTCTGATCTATTCCATCATATACGGGCCAGTTGTACACCCTGCAGAGATTGTAGTACCATATATGAAGATTGTTCCGAAATACTTCAGGGGGGGCCAATGGCTGTGAACCTGTTACCCCGGGCCGCAAGAAAGGCCGGGATAGTTATCATAATGCTTCTGGCTGCAGCAGCAGCTGCTGCAGATCATTCCGGAGGATTTTCCTTTACCGTAAACAGTACCGGAGGTACACCGTTTCTCCTGGAGTTTCACCTTGAGGACCCGGACGAAACGGTGCAGGAAGTCCGGTTTGATTTTTCTGCAAACGGTGTGACCGACTACTTGTTTCTGGTGACGGATGATCACCGTGAGGAGGAGAAAATCCTGGTCTACCGCGGAATTCCCCACCGGGGGTTTACTTCGGTTCATCGGATGACCGTAGAGCTGGTCACCACAGAGCATTCCTATTTCAGGACATATGAAACCGCCTTTGCCGATTTTCAGTGGGGCAGGGACAATCTTCGGTTTGCCAATGACAACCGTTTCAGGGATACCGCAGGACCGGTGTCTGATTATCTGCTGGACTGGGCCGCTGCACGGTTCGGTCCGCTTACCGAAGAGCAGGAGATGCTGTTAATCAGCTTGATGTACCGGCTGTTCAGGGGAAATATTGGAAGATGCTACGGGTTTTCCGCCTCAGGCCTCTACTATCATGCTCATCCATGGGTGATTGATGGAGACTATCCCTATGCCTATGCTCTGGATGAACAGGACCCCCAGGTCATAGAGCTGATCCATATGGTCCAGAATGACATAGTCTACGAGATATTCTCTTCCGACGGGATTTCTCCTGAGCTTGACCATGGACCTGAAGACCTGTCGGTGCAGCGCGGGGAGATTATCTCCTCCATCAGAAGCGGAAGGCCCGTGATACTGGGGTATCTGAGCAGGAACACCCACCATTCCATGACCGCCTTCGGATATATTAAGGAAGTGGATACCGGTCGGCTGCTGGTAACTGCAGCAAACAACTGGAACCGGGACCAGTCAGATACCCTGAACTCTAAAGATGCGGTAATTATACCGATCTATGAAAAGGACGGCACCTACCAGGTGGACTGGCTTACCTATACATACCGCAGTGAGGACAGGCTGTTCGTTATTGATCCCGCTGGAAGGACCGTGTATTCTCGTGAAACCTTTGATTTCCTGCTTGAACAGGAGAAGCAGCAGATTCTTTCAGAAAAAAAGGTCCGTATTATTGCAGAACATCCCCTGTGGGCATATCTGGAGGACGATGCAGGGATAAAGAGGGGATTTGACGGCATGAGAAGCTGGTGGAGCATCCCTGGAGTCAGCTACCGCAGGTTTGATGATATTTTTATCTTCGATATTCCCCGAAACCGTGAACTGACCCTGCATATTGGAGGAGGAAGCTGGAACGACCGAAGGGAGGAGTTCAAAGCCCCAAGCCTCTATATTGCAGCACCCCATGGTGATGAATTTGAGGTGACGGTGTTACGGAATCTTGATATAGGTGAGGAAGAATCCATGTCCTTTACCTTGACAGTCCCTGAGGAAGTGATGGAGTGACTGCAGCCTAGTGTTCCTCAAGCTCCTCACAGGGCGAGAACTCCGATGAGCAGATGCGGTATTTTTTTACAAACCCCGTCGGACGGTAGCTCATTTTTGCCTGTCTCAGTCCTTGGTCGCCCAGGTCCTGCTCCCTGTTAATATAGATAATGGAAGGATCAATCATTGAAGCAAAGGACTGGTTGATGAACTTGTAGATCCCCTTGTAGCTTCCTATGGCTTTCTCAAAGTGCACGGCAAACATGCTTCCCTGGTTATACACCTCTCCCATGGAATAGGCGCTGGGAAGGGAGTCCACATAGGTGATGCATCCCTGCAGAGAAAGCGTGTCGATCAAGTCGATCGCTTCTTTTGCCGCCTGCACATCAGAGGATTCTCCCTTTTCTTCCGTCCAGGCTTCAAGTATGGAATAGAGGTCGCACCGGTTCTCCCGGGTAATGGGTTTCTCCTCATAGTTGTAGTTGTTGATAAATCCGTTAACAAGGTTCCGCTTCTTATGGAATTTCCTGCCTGAAAGATCAGCCAGGTCCTTTCTTGTGTAGATGTAGTCAAAATTGTTTCGGTCCTGAAGAACGCAGTAGCCCTTGCGTTCAAAATCAATGCGGTGTCCCTCTGCTTCCTTTTCGCAGAGGTTCTTGATCCCGCAGAATTCGTTGAGCAGTTCCTCGGCAAACTCAATGCCGGGAAAACCCTCGGGCAGCATGACAAAGCATGCCTCCTCCCCTGAAGAGGTCTTTTCCTTCCCCGACACCATCAGTCTGCCCCGGTGCTCCCGGCATGAGGGCGGGGTAAGTGATACCTGGTATTCATAGGTATGCCTGAAAAGATAGAGGCCGGAGAAGGTAAATTCTGAAATCCCGTCGGTCAGGGGTGAAAGATAGGAATCAAGTTCATGCTTCTGATCCAGCACAAGGGGAGTCCATTCAGGAAATGTGGGTATGTTCATACATACTAAGATAATCAAGAAAGGGACTCGTTGCAAGCGGTCTTTTCTGGTACAATCTCTTCTCATGAAGACGTTGATACGTGTACTGCTGCTCGGCACCTTCGCCGTTGTTGCGGTGATCACAATGGTTGGTGGACATGAATTTCTAATAGTTCTCGGATTCCTGCTGATGGGCGGGTTGGTTGCACTAAATTATTTTCTTGTTCATGGAATAAAATCATCCGCTGCCGCTCAGATGCTTGACCAGGGGGAGGAGATCAGATTCAGCGCATTCGGCTCCCGGCTGCTTTCGCTTGCAGATGCAGGGCGGCCCAGAGCCCAGGCGCGGTCTGAGCGGGGAAGACTTCTGGTGACCAGCAGGGCCCTGAGGTTTTTTGTACGGAAGGAGTCGAGCATTGAGGAAACATTCTCTATGCCTCTGGACCAGATTGACGCTGCAGGACTCGGCCAGGTGCTCTCCAGTCCTCAAGGGCTGATTGTCACAGGGAAGAAGAACCGGGAAGCTCACTTTGCCGTATTTGGGATGGGAAAGAAGTATCCATCATTCCTGCAGGCACTTGGATGGAAACAGCAGGGGGCGTGACAGAATGGATCTCCCGTACCGGGTTTCTGCAGTTCAGTGGTCCCTTTCTCCATCGGAATATGCCGACGATGAAGCCTTCTTTCAGGCAGTGCGAATACGCTGTGAACACGCTGTCCAGCCGGAGGGTACATCCCTGATCGTATTTCCTGAGCTTTCGGGAATATGGATGCTGCTGTCCCGTCTGGTTCCGGGAACTGCAGAGGGAAAGTTCCGGGCCTTGTTTCAGCTTGCCCGCACATCTCCCCGGGCACTGCTTGCCCTGATGTTCCGTAAGGGGGCTTCAGTACTTGCTGGGGATGATCATCCCAGCCGATGGCTGGCACCCTTCTCAGCCTGCGCAGCCGAGTTTGGGGTCTATATTTGTCCGGGAAGCACATTTCTCAAGGGGCATGACGGCAGGGTGCGCAACACCTCCTGCCTGATCTCACCTGAAGGGGAGGTGCTTGGATATCGAAGCAAGATCCATCTGACAATCTCTGAGAAGAAGCTGGGCGCGGTTCCAGGAGATTGCGATACTGATCTTGAACCGATAGAGACACCCTGGGGAAATACCGGCATAGCCATTTGCCTGGACGGGTTTTATGATGATGTGATCCGTGAACTTGACAGAAGAAAGACGGTCCTGGTGCTTCAGCCCTCGGCAAACAGTATAGACTGGAACAGTCCGGTTTCATCAAAGGAAGGAAAAATTCCCCAGCATGTGCAGTGGCTTAAGACAGGCATCGGACACCTGATACAGGGGCGGAGGTACATACAGACCGCCGTTAATCCAATGGATGCAACACGGCATCCGCTTCTTAAAAACAGCGGATGTTCCTCAATCTGGAGAAACTGCAGCGGCACGCTGCAGGGACCGGAACAGCTTGCCCCTGATCCCTACGGCGAGTGCATACTCTCCGCGGAGATCAACGGCGAATGCCAGGAGTGACCTATGGAAGAAATGCCCCGGGGTAGACGGTTTTTCTACAACCTGTCAGCAGCGGGATGGACGCTGCTGGATTCACTGCTGATGACCTATTATGTAGTGTTCCTTCTGCCTCCCCGTGAGCGCATTGCCCAGGGGATGGTGCAGTATGTGCCTGACCGCACCTTTCTCTGGGGTCTGACTGCCCTTGGGGTAATTCTGCTCTTTGGAAGAATCGTGGATGCCGTTGCTGACCCCTTGGCAGCATCATGGTCTGACCGGTGCCGATCTCCCTTCGGCAGGAGAAGGATCTTTCTTGCCCTGGGAGGCGCACCCCTTGCCGTGTCCGCTGCTGCGGTGTTTTTCCCTCCAGTATCCGGCCCCTCCTGGATCAACACCGTATATCTAGCGGCAATGTTCGGCTGCTATTTTTTCTTCTTCACCATCTATGTGGGACCCTACCTTGCCTTGATACCTGAGCTTGGTCATACGGAAAAGCAGAGGCTTTCAATGACCACCGCACAGGGGTACTGGTCCCTTATCGGAAGCGCCCTGATTATGATAGGAGGTCCCCTCCTGATAGCATTTCTGATGAGGAGTATGGGTGCCGCTGCTGCATACCAGCGGGCTGTGGTGATTATGGCGGTGCCGGGACTGCTGCTCTGCTATTCAGCGGTCTTCGCCGTTGATGAACGCCGGTTCAGTTCAGCCGAGCCGTCTACGCTGCCCTTACGGGATTCATTTCTTAAAACCGTGAAAAACCGTAATTTTCTCTTCTATCTGGCGGGGAATATGGCACTTTGGTTTTTCTTCAACATCCTGCGTTCCACCACCGTGTCGATGGCCATCGTACTGGGAGAGGCAGGAGAGGAGTTTGCCTCACTGCTGTTCATGGTGGTCATCGGTATTTCAGCTCTCTGCTTTCCAATTATTGCTAAGCTTGCACCTCTTTGGGGAAAGAAGCGCCTGATGCTCATCGGGCTTCTCGGCTTTGCCCTGTCGGGGGTCATGTTCTCCTTGACGGGCACAGTGCCGGTATCTCCCCGGACCTGGATGATGCTCTCCGGAGCAGCAGCGTCCTTTCCCTCTGCGGTGGTGATCATCATACCAAATGTGGTGCTTTCTGAGATCAGCCAAGCTGATTCCCGGGTCACCGGAGAACGCCGGGAGGCGATGTTCTTCGGGGTCCAGGGGTTTTTCATGAAGCTGAACTTAGGGCTTTCAGGGGCGGTTATTGCCGGCTTCTACAGCGCCTTCGGACGTGACATTGCCCAGCCGCTGGGCGTTAGGCTCACCCCGCTTGCAGGGGCCGCCGCTGCACTTATAGGGTTTGTAATCATGCTGAACTACCGGGAGCCAGGGAGGAACTCATGATAAAAATCGGAGTCATCGGATGCGGACAGAGGATGAGAAATCTCTGCGGAAAGATCAGCAGGTATGAGCACTCGGAGATCACTGCAGTGTATGACCCCTCGGATTCACAGATACAGCGGTTTTCCCTCGAGGTCGGAACCTCACATCCTCCCCGCCGGCACAAGGCCTGGGAGGACCTGGCGGGTGACGATCTTGACTGGGTGATGATAGGTTCTCCCAATGTATTCCATGCTTCCCAGGCGATTGGATGTCTGGAAAAAGGAAAACATGTATTTCTGGAAAAACCCCTGGCAGTAACCCGAGAAGAATGCATAGATCTTGCTGATGCGTGGACCCAGTCGAACCGGAAGCTTGTTACGGGATTTGTCCTGAGGTGGAGCCCCCTCTACAGGCAGATGAAGCATCTTCTGGAAACCATGGATTTCGGCCCGGTAATTTCACTCCAGGCAAGTGAGAATATCTCT
>PWNW01000025.1 GCA_003557605.1 Spirochaetaceae bacterium | reverse complement strand
AGAGCATGTCTTCAAGATCCCTCTTCCAATGCCGGTTCTCCAGGTTTTTCAGCACCGCATCAAGGACAGATATCTCCATTTCCTCAATGCTTTGAACGGTCCCAGTCTCCAAAGCAGCTGATGTCCGTTCCCTGGTCCCTCCTTCCGGGAATTCAGTCTGGTTCATATTCAATCCTACTCCAGCGAACAGGCCTTCCCTCCTCATCTCGCAGAGCACCCCGCAGATCTTTTTTTCATTCACCAGCAGGTCATTCGGCCATTTTACCGTAACTTCTGCCGTTATTCCCAGGGCTTTTACTGCCGCTGCGGCTGAGGTTCCCACCAGCAGGGGTATCAGCTGCAGCGGGATATCGTCCCGTATGCGGGGTATCACGTAGGTTGTCAGGAGATTCAGACCGTCTGCTGAATCCCATCGCCGCTGCGGCATCCTTCCTCGTCCCTTCAGCTGGCATGACGAACGGACTGACAGTACCGTACCGGGATGTATGGATGCAGCAAGCACTGCAGTATCCATGGTTGATTCGGTAACCGGAGCATAGAGAAACAGGGAAGTACATCCATGAAGCAGGATGTTCTTCCGTCGGTACAGATACTCGATCCTGCATGAATTCTCAGGTAATGCCATGATGATCTCCAAATAATACTTGCTTTATCATGCCGATAATTGTATGTTTATACAACACGAACGGCATAATTATTCATCAAATTTGGAGGGCGTGCATGCGTGAGCGCCAAAGCAGACTGAATAAAATTAAGGAACTTATCAAGAACAACCGAATAGACAGCCAGGAGCTTCTTCTGGAACACCTCTCAAAGACAGGGTTTGTCGTAACCCAGGCAACTCTTTCCAGGGACCTGAAGATGCTGAAAGTCGGAAAAATTTCCGACGGCTGGTCAGGGTACTACTATGCACTGCCTGAAAAAGAACTCATCTCAGAATCAGAAAAAAGCTACATTCAGGATGTTCGCCGCGGGGTGATCTCCATTGAGTTCAGCAGCAATATTGGAGTAATCAAAACCCGGCAGGGACATGCCGACAGTGTTGCCCTTGCACTTGACATCCTTGCTATTCCGGAAATACTCGGTTCGGTGGCAGGCGATGACACCATCTTCATTATCCTCCGAGAGGGGATGACCAAGGAAGATCTGATCGAAAGCTTCCGGAAAAGAATCCCGGAAGTAGAGGCCTAATGCTCCTAATCTCCTGATGTTCATTGACATATGGGCATAACTCCTGCATAAATAATGAAAAGAAGTCAGGAGGTTCACTGATGAGCAGAACATACATCAATCTCGATGCCGCACAGTCATTTCAGAAACTGAAAAAGCTTACCCCGGCCAGGTTAAAGGACGTTCTTACCCCGGAGAGGATTGCACAGGCGCAGGTCCCCATAGCCGAAGGGATGTCCTACAGCTACGCAGCCATGCCGGTAGAGCAGGCTCACCTGAAGGTGATGCAGGAGCTTTCAAAGGAAATGGACCTCATCGGCTCATATAGAGATCTCCTTGACGGAACCATCATGAACACCGGCGAGTCTCGAATGGTGCTCCACCATCTCACAAGAGGGCGGCTTGGGAAAGAGGTGTATGACCGAGAGGTTAATAAAGAAGCATTCTATGCCAAGGAGCTTGCACGGGTAAAGGAGTTTGCGCTGAAGGTCCACAGCAAGACCCTTACCGGCTCCACAGGAAAACCCTTCGATACGGCAGTGCAGATTGGAATTGGCGGATCGGACCTCGGACCTCGTGCACTCTGCCTTGCACTGCAGGGCTTTGCCCGCTCGGAGGGCCGCAGGCCGGCTGTCCGTGCAGAATTCATCTCAAATGTCGACCCCGATGATGCTGCGTCGGTGCTTGACTCCGTCGATTTTGAAACAACCCTGTTCATCGTGGTATCAAAAAGCGGCACAACCTAGGAAACCCTTGCGAACCGCGACCTGGTGGTCCAGCGTATGAAGGAGGCCGCAGTACCCGGATTTAATCCTTCCGCTCATATGATAGCCGTCACCAGTGAGGCAAGCCCCCTTGCAGGCTCCCCGGATTTCCTTACTACCTTCTACATGGATGATTTTATTGGAGGACGGTACTCCTCAACAAGTGCAGTAGGGGGGCTGATTCTCAGCCTTGCCTTCGGTGCGGAACTGTTTCTGGATGTCCTGGCAGGAGCGCATGAAGCAGACAGGTCTGCCCTTGAACCTGATATCACCAAAAACGCAGCACTGCTGGATGCCCTCATTGGCGTGTATCTGCGGAATGTGCTGAACTATCCCGCATCTGCTGTACTTCCCTATTCCCAGGCATTAAGCCGGTTTCCGGCCCACCTGCAGCAGCTTGACATGGAGAGCAACGGCAAACGTGTAAACAGATTTGGAGAACCCCTGCCCTATGCCGCCGGTCCGGTGATATTCGGAGAACCGGGAACAAACGGACAGCATTCTTTTTATCAGCTGCTTCACCAGGGGACCGATGTGGTTCCGCTGCAGTTCATTGGATTCAGGAAGCCTCAGCGGGAACTTGACGTTAATGCAGGGGGATCAACCAGCAGGGAGAAGCTTTCAGCAAACCTGGCTGCCCAGATTACCGCCTTTGCCCTGGGAAGGGACCACAGCGACAGCAATAAGCATTTCCCAGGAGAGCGGCCGTCAAGCCTGATCTCAGGGGACAGACTGACCCCGAGAACCCTTGGAGCACTTCTTGCCCACTTCGAAAATAAAATCATGTTTCAGGGATTTATCTGGAATATTAACTCCTTTGACCAGGAGGGGGTTCAGCTCGGTAAGCTGCTGACGGAAAAGCTGCTTGGTTCTGATAAGCCGGATCCAGTACTGAAATCATACTTTGATATGCTTACCTGACCAGACAACTCCTTGTTGATGCATCATGTCTTCAAAAGACAAAAAAATCCCCCCAGGGAAAAGGAGGTATAAAACCCTGGGGGGTACATCAAAAGGAGGTCGATGAAAAAAAGTCTTCACACATTCATTATTCTAAACCGCAGAATAGATGAAAGGTTACAAACTTTTCTCCTAACGCCCCGATAACTGCAGGACGTTGTTTATGGGTATAATATGATAAATACCAATAAAAAAATCAAGTGGTATCGATTACATTTCTAGAATTTTCATGAGTTTCTCATCGATACCGGCTGCCGGGTATTCTCAAGGACATCCCTCCAGAGACTTTCCTCAGTATTAATTTTATTTCGCTCAACAACAGCAACCTTAATCGGAATATGGACAAACTTATTATTCACCAGACTTACCAATGTACGAGTCTTGCCGCTCATAGCGGCATGCACCGCATGGGCCCCGAGACGGGAGCAGTAAATAGAATCATTGGGATTTGCGGGAGCACTTCGTATAATGTAGCTCGGATCAATATACTTCATATTGAATTCAATGTTCTCCTTTTGGAAGAACTCTGAAATCTTATCTCTGAGAAACACACCGACATCCATATATTTTTTATTTCCCGATGCATCCTTTCCTTCAGGCACTACATCAAGATGCTGACCGGCACCTTCGGCTACAAGAATCACCGCATGGCCTCTGCTGATAATCCGTTTTTTCAGGTGTTCAAACAGACCGTTGGGACCGGTCAGATCGAAGGGGTCCTCAGGAATGAGGCAGAAATTTACATCGCTCATGGCCAAGGCGGTGTATGCAGCAATAAACCCCGAATCACGGCCCATCACCTTTACCAGGCCAATGCCGTTGATGCTGTCATGAGCCTCCACATGCGCTCCCCGTACAGCGGGTACCGCCATGGAAACTGCGGTGTCAAATCCGAAGGAGCTTTGAATAAATGACAGATCGTTGTCAATGGTCTTCGGTATCCCGACAACTGCAATTTTCAGCCCCCGCTTCTGTATCTCCTCACCAACTTCATCGGCACCACGAAGGGTCCCGTCGCCGCCTACTGAAAACAGGATATTCACGTTCATCCGTTCCAGTGAATCAACGATGTCCTGAACCCGCTTCCCGCCGCCTCGGGCAGCTCCGAGAATGGTGCCTCCCTTCATCTGAATATCATCAACCACATCAGGATCAAGGGGTATGGGGGCATAGGAAGATTCCGGCAGCAGTCCCTGATATCCGTACTGGATGCCGCTGATTCTCCTAACCCCGTAACTGAACCAAAGACACCTGACGACCGCACGAATCACATTGTTCAGCCCCGGGCACAGTCCTCCGCATGTAGCAATTGCTGCATGGACATGGGAGGGATTAAAGTAGATTTTTTCCCTCGGTCCTGCAATCTGCAGCACATCATCTGATCCGACCTGTATTCCATCAGGAGTTTTTAGTGCATCTATCTCAAAGAGCACCGATTCTTCGTCACGGACATAGGCCGCTGCGGCATCACCCTTTTCAGTGGACATCTTTATCGGGGAGGGAATTTTTGCCTCCCCAAGAACAGGAATATAGAAATCATGTTTGTTATTCATCAACTGCCTCCTGAAGATCAGCAGCAAAGATCTCAAAGGGTTTTTGAGCCAATGCTTTGATCTCATTGTTGAGCCTGGCATACCGCTGCAGCAGAAGAACTCCGAAAGGGGTAAGCTCAGCACCGTCTCGGGATGCTCCCCCCTTTTTCCGTTCAGCCACTTGTTTTCCCAGAGCTTTCTCCAGAGTGCACAGCATGCGGTAGGCTTTCGAATAGGAAATTTCCATTTCTGCTGCAGCGGCACGGATTGAACCGTGCCGCCTGATTTGCTCAAGCAGCCAGAAAACCCCTATTCCCAGAAACTTGTTTCCGCTTTGATCGGTAATATATATTTTGAGCTTTAACTCCATAATTCCGCAGCAGCCTGATACAGGATGCTGTACAGTTCCTCCAGACGTTCAATATCGACGCTGGAAAAAGCAATTCTGAGGTAATCGCTCTGAATGGCTATAGTTCCCACTTCATAGGTATCCAGCAGATATACCCTCAGTTTTTCCGCATCTCCCCTGCAGGTGAATGCCATAAAGTACCCTGAATTAAAGGGAAGCGGAATCAGGTTCTCATCATCACGATGTGCTTCAAGGATTTCCTTCACCTTCAGATACCGTTCTTTCAGCAGATCAAATGCCTGCTGTTTTTCCTGAAGGTAGGTCTCGCTTTTCAATCCCTTGAGCAGCAGCGACTGCGCAGGTCTGCTGGAATTGGAAATTGAGGAGCGCACAGCTCCCATGGTCTTCTTTTCCAGCACTTCATACTGCCGGGGTTCAAGTCCCTTTGACCCGTAGGTAACGAACCCGACACGAAATCCCCAGACAAAATCCTCCTTCGTGGCACCGTCAATCTTCACAGCAAGAATGTTCTCATGAGCATCTGCAAGGGGCGCGAACAGTGACTGACGATAGATGTCATCCTCAAAAAACAGGCCGAAATATGCATCATCGGTGATCACCAGAATCTTTTTTCCCTTCCGGGCATAGGAGGTAAGGATATCCACCAGTTCAGCCGCCTTAGCATTGGTGGGAGAGTACCCAGACGGATTGTTGGGAAAATTTACAATCAGCACCACCTTTTCCCCCTCCTGCCGGGCAATTGCACGGTCCAGCTCCTTCAGGTTCATACCATCTTTCTCAGCAGTATAGAACGGAAATGTCTCTATCCGTGCTTCTCTTCGTTCTTCGATAATCAGCCGGTAGTTGCCCCAGAACATGTCCGGGACCAGCACGGTGTCCCCTGCATCAATAAAAAGATCTGCAGTAAGAGATATCCCATGGGTCAGCCCTGAACAGACAAGGGGAAGCGAGGTATTTTTTCCCTTCAAGTCAGGGTTTTTTTCGATCATTGCCTGCTTCCATACCTCCCTGAGCTCCGGGTCTCCGGCGGTAGATGCATAGGGAAATACCTTTGATGCCTCCAAACCCTTGAAGTCACGATATATGGAATCAAGATACAAGGGGTCTGAACCCTTGGTGGCCATGCCTACTGTCGCCTTGATCCGCTTTGCCTTGATCCCGGCTTCCGCTTCCTGGGACACAATTCCCTTGGGAAAATACATTCTTCTGCCAAGATCTGAAAGAAGACTCATGGCCGTCGTATTTGAGAGAATCTGGTTAAACTCCTTTGCAATGTTGTGCATAGAAACCCCCCAATGATTAATGTTACGCCATTATAGCAGGAGTACTGATTAATTCATACTGCTTATCATTGCAGTAAATTCATCCTCACTGACAATACGGATATTCAGTTCCTTGGCCTTAGCAAGCTTGCTTCCTGCAGACTGTCCTGCAAGCAGATGAGTCACACTGCCGGAAACCGCTGATACGACCTTCCCCCCATGCCTCCTGATAAGCTCCTCGGCCTTTGAACGCGGCTTATAGGAGTCAAAGCTTCCGGTGACGCACCATGTCTGATCAGCAAATCCCTGCTCACCCTCCGGTTCATCCGCGGTGCCGTGAAAACAAAGTCCTGCATGCTGAAGCCGCTGTATTCGTCGGACCATCTCCGGGTCCCTCAGTGCTTCACCGAGTGAGGCCGCCATGGCCGGTCCGATGCCCTTGATTTCCGTGAACGCAGATTCCTTACCGGTCTGAGCATCCTGCACCATGGATTCAATGCTCTGATATCCTCCTGCTATGAGAAGCTGCGCTGCCTTGATGCCGATGTCAGGAATGCCGAGGGAAGCAAGCACTGTATCAAAGGGCCTTGTCATGCTTTTTCTCAGTCCCTGCTGGAGCAGGGTGATCTTTTTCTCTTTGAATCCCGGAACATCTGCAAGCACCGAGGCGAGGTCGGCCTCATAGATATCGGGAATGTCATGGACAGCACCAAGTTCAATGAGGGTGCGTATAGTCTCAGGACCGAATCCGTCAATATCCATCTGCTTCCTGCTGCAGAAAAACTGAATTCTCCCGAATACCTGGTCGGGGCATTGGACGTTCTGGCAGAAGTGATGTGCTCCCTTCAAAACAAGCGCTCCTCCGCAGGAGGGACAGTGCTCAGGAATTTCCCAAAACGGAAGGGCCTGGGGGTTTTTCTCAACGACCCGTTCTACTGCGGGAATCACATCTCCCCGCTTTGACACAGAAACGGCATCCCCCTCAGCTGCTTCAAGCATCCTGATATACTCCTGGTTATGGAGCGTGACGTTGGAAACCACGGACCCTCCGATTTTTACCGGTCTGACCCTGGCAACAGGAGTAATTCTGCCGGTTCGTCCAACCTGTATCTCAATACGTTCAATGACCGTCTGGGCTTCAGGGGATTCAAATTTGTATGCGGCAGCCCACCTCGGATGATGTCCCGTATATCCAAGCTCATCCCTGGCATTCAGTTCATTTACCTTGAACACCAGACCGTCAATTTCATAGTCCCGGTCTCTTCGTGTTTCGGCTGCTGCTGCAATATACTGCTCAATACGGTCAAATCCCCCAATGTGCCAATGGGAAAACCCTTCATGATGCTCATGTCCCGTATGGCCTTGGGGATAGAACACTCCGATATGACGGCTCAGGGGAAACCCGAGATACGAAAGGTACTGCAGCATGCCGACGTGGGTCTGCTCCTGCCTTCCGGTGACATAACCTTCATAGACGCACAGCTGAAGCGGCACCTTTGCGGTTTCACGGCTTTTCACCCTCCGAATTGATCCTGCTGCCAAGTTTCTTGGATTGGCAAATTCTGTCTCCTGGGCAGAAGAGATACGGTGGAAATCTGAAATGCCGAGAAAGATCTCTCCCCGCACCGACGCATCCACCGGTTCCTTGAGTTTCAGCGGCACCTGGGCGATGGTCTTCACATTCGGCGTCACATCATTTCCGACATACCCGTTTCCCCTGGTTACTCCCCGTTCCAGGATCCCGTTTTGGTAGTACAGAACAATTGCCACCCCGTCATTTTTTTCTTCTGCAGTGAAGGATAGTTCATCCGCTGTTCTTTTTCTGCATTTTTCCATCCACTCAAGCACTGCCTGAGCGGAATATGCTTTGTCCAGGCTGAGGACCGGTATGGCATGCTCCACCTCCGGCAGTTCATGGACCAGATCAGACCCGACCCGTGACGTTGGGGAGTGGGGAGACTTCAGCTCAGGATGCCGCTGCTCGAGCAGGAGAAGACGATCAAAAAGCCTGTCATATTCACGGTCTGAAACCAGACTCACATGTTCCACGTAGTAGGCATGCTGCAGCTCCAGCAGCCTGTTTGTCAGTTCTTCGATTTCCCTCTGCACAGAATCATTCATATCTGACTCCTTCTTGTGGTATTGTACTTGATTTTGTTGCAGTTTCAATCACATACATGGTATTTTAGCTGTATGGATATAAAAACCGGGTACATCAGCAGCGTGCATGCGCAGGACATGCTTCACGGCACGGTAATCCGATCCCCCATAAGCCAGGGGAAAATCACCTCATACGACATACCGGCATTCAGTCCCGATGTGGTGGTAATAACCGCCCAGGATGTTCCGGGATCAAATTCCCTGCGGGTGCTGCAGGAAACCATGCCGTTTTTGACCCAGGACAGCATCCAGTACCTTGGCCAGCCGATAATGGCTGTGTTTGCACCGACATATGAGCAGGCAAAGGTATGCACCTCATCCATTTCAATTCAGTTCGACACCCAGCCGCCTGAAAAAAATCAGACCGGGGTATTCTCGGAAACCTCTGCTTCCCACGGTGATATCGAACAGGTATTTGCCTCAGCTGACCAGATTATTGAACGTTCATACACCTGCAGAGAGCAGCAGAGCACCTTTACCGCCCCGACGGGCGCATTCACCAAGCTTGACGGTGATAAAATCATGGTGACCGCGTCAACTCAATGGCCCTTTCATGTAAGGGGAACCATCAGTGAAGTCTGTGCGGTAGGAAAACGGAAGGTGCTGGTTCGAACCGCAGACTATTCTCCCAACTACGGGGAAAAACTCATTTATCCGTCCATATACGGATGCCTTGCAGCCCTGGCTTCCCTGAAATCAGGGAAACCGGCCCGGCTGATTTCCCGGTTTCCCATGACCAGCCCGCGCATTACCGTCATTCGAAAAAGTGCTCTGAACAGCGACGGCGACCTTACCGGAGAGGATGTGCTGATTACCGCAGACATCGGAGCATTTCCCCTCTTTGCCGATGAGATCACTGAGCACCTTCGAGGCGGAGCAATGGGATATATTCCCGCCGAGGCGTATCGAATCAGCGTGAAGGCCCTGTACTCTCCGAACCCCCCGAGATGTCATTTTGACGGATTCGGTTTTTCCGCGGCCCTGTTCAGCTCAGAGACCCAGATATCTGAAATATGCAGTGCCGCCAGGGCAAATCCTGCGCAATGGAGATTGAACCGGTACGGCGGCAAGGAGCTTCACCTGCTCAATGGGGCAGTCATACCCGCATCACCCCTGCATGAACTGATGGAAGGGGTGATTAGAAAATCTGACTTCCATAGGAAATACGCAGTATGCAGGATGAATCAGCTGCAGAGGAACAGTCATTCCGTACATGCAGGATACCTTCGAGGGATCGGTATTGCCTCCGGATATGCCCCCAACGGGTTTTCAAGAAATTATCCCTGGGAAAAAAAGTATTCAGTTTCGGTACGGCTGGACCAGAACAATAAGATCACCATTCTCACCAGCCTGTGCAGTTCCGGTGCTTCCCATGCCTGGAAAAAAACCTGCAGTGACGTGCTCGGTATTGCTGAAGAACATATATCGGTCCTTCAGGGGGACACCGGGAATCTTCCGAATTCTGGGCCTCACATCATTTCACGGGATATCGCCATGATCACACCGCTGGTCCGCAGATGCTGTGAGTCCATTAAGAAACAGCGGTTCAAGCAGCCCCTTCCGATTGTGGTAAAACGGGGCTTCAAGGCTCGATCGGAGGAAGCAGGAAAGGAGTTTCACAGATATCTTCCCTTTTCCACCGTCGCATGGGGTGCCGTGGTTGTGGAACTGGAGGTTGACAGCGTCTCGCTGATGCCGGAGTTTCGCGGGATTTGGTGTGCCCTTGACTGCGGAAAAATCTATGACGAACAGCAGCTGAGAAAAACCTTGAGGACCAAGCTGCTCAGGGCCCTTCAGCTTACCGTTGGAAGCAGAATAACCTACGACTACATGCCCCGCACGGACATACACTTTATCAGCAGGGAACATTCAATGCCGGTTTCCGGCACCCAGGTGCTTATTGGTCTGTTCTACTCGGCATTCTGCTCAGCTCTCTCCCAAGCCCTCAACAGGAGAGCTTCTGAGATTCCCCTGTCTCCGTCTGAAATACTTGAACTCCTGGAGGAACTATGAAGATAGACTGCCAGCTCAATGGAAAACCGAAGGAGTTTTATGTCTCTTCTGACATCCCCCTGCTGCAGCTGCTGACGGAATATGCCCATATTTCCACTCTTCACCCTGACTGCGGCAAAGGCATGTGCGGCAACTGCATCGTACTGCTGGATGACCTGCCGGTGCTCTCGTGCCTGATCCCGGCTTTTGAAATTCGCGGCCGTCAGATTACCACATTGGAACGCTTTCAGAAAACCCGGGACTATACCGACATCATCAAAGGATTTGAACGGACTGACAGCATGCCCTGTTCTTACTGCTTTTCCTCAAAAATCCTGCTGGCCCACGGCATCATCAGCAGAAATGTCAGCCCGGAGCCTGATGAAATCCTGCAGACATATTCCATTCATGCATGCACCTGTCTTGATGTTTCACAAATTGTGAAGGCAGTGGCTCAGGCAGGAACGTACCGCGGAAGGAGGAGGCGTTATGCACGCAGAAAATAGATCACCTTCGGTGTTCCTTCCTTCAACTGCATCAGAACTGCTGGAGCTGCGCAGGAAAATGCCCCGTGCCACCCTATGGGCTGGCGGAACGGGACTTATGAGCAGGTACTATCCTTATCCCTATCCCCTCTCACGGGATATAATCTCATTGTGCAATGTGCCGGAACTGTCCCGAATCAGCAGGACCGAGCGCTATCTTGACATTGGTGCTGCCGCCAGGCTTGACCAGGTCCTCACGGTAGGTCATCATATACTCCCTCCGCTTCTTGCGAAAGCACTCAGGGAAGTCGGCCCTTCGCCGATCACCGGGAGGGCGACTATCGGAGGGAACCTCTGCATACCGGACCTTCGTCTTAATCTGGCAGGGGCACTTTCGCTGTTTTCCGTGCAGGTTGAGCTCCGGGGAGACCCTTCCCTGAGGACCCAGAGCCGGCAGATTTCCCTCAACAAGCTCTACCGCAAGGAAGGAGGACTTGCCCTGAAGGAAACGGAGGTGCTCACCCGCATCCGCATTGCCTTCGAGCAGGGTGATTTTCAGCAGTTCCATCATATCGGATTTCCATACAGGCATCCCGATGAAGCTGTGATATTCTGCGTGTTTGTAAACCACGGAGAATCCTCGATTTCTGATTTCAGGTTTTCCCTGACCTTTCCAAGCATCGGGATATTCCGTGACAAGGAGATCGAGTCTTTGGTCATCAGCACATCCCTCCCCCTGAAGTCCTGGGAAATCCAAGGGGCCTCCATGGTACTGAAAAAAACGCTGCAGTCCTACTCCTCCAGAATCCTCCCAATACAGCATGCCCGTGAAGTCCAGGCATTTGAACGTTCCCTCACCCAGCTGAACACAAGAAGTGTGTCAAGGTAGTCTGCTCTCTTTACAAGGCCGCATATGGATGGGTATAGTTACCCGAGGTTTCAAGATATGTCTGAATTTGTTCATCTCCATAACCATACTGAATTTTCCCTCCTTGACGGTGCTGCACCGATCGAAAAACTTGTTGAGCGTGCTACAGAACTCGGTATGAAGCACTTGGCAATTACCGACCATGGGAACATGTTCGGTGTCCTTCGGTTCTATAAGGCATGCAGGGCTAAAGGAATCAATCCGATCATCGGCTGTGAAGTCTATGCCGCTCCCCAGTCCTGCAGAGTCAAGTCGGGCACTGAAAGCGCAAACCGGTACTACCATATGGTGCTGCTTGCAAAAAACATCACGGGATATAAAAACCTGCTGAAGCTTGCCTCCCTTGCATACACCGAAGGGTTTTACTACAAGCCCAGAATTGATGAAGCACTGCTCAGGGAGCATCATGAGGGACTCATCGGAACGAGCGCCTGCCTTGCGGGAGAAATCCCCTCCCTCATATTGGAACGCAAATATGATCAGGCACGGGAGAAGGCCCTGCTGTATCAGGAAATATTCGGGCCTGATCATTTCTACCTGGAGCTGCAGGACCACGGAATAGCAGAGCAGAAGACCGTGAATCTTTCATTGAAGGAACTGTCCAAGGAGACAGGAATACCCCTTATTGCCGCAAATGATATCCACTATATTCTTCAGGAAGATGCGGTTGCCCAGGATGTGATGATCTGCATCGGCACAAATAAGAAACGTGAAGATCAGAACCGCATGAAATTTGAGTCTGATCAGTTCTATCTGAAAACCGCTGATGAAATGATGCAGCTCTTCCACGATGTTCCAGAAGCGCTGAGCAACACCGTGAAGATTGCACAGATGTGCGATCTCACCATCGACCTGCCTGGTCCGCTGCTTCCCGACTATTCCATCCCTGATGCATTCAGCAGTCCCGATGAATACCTCAGGCATCTTTCCCATGAAGGACTGAAGGACAGATATCCGGAAGTCACTGAAGAGATTCTCAGCAGATGCGATTATGAGCTTGACGTGATCACCTCCATGGGTTTTACCGGATATTTCCTGATTGTCTGGGACTTCATCAAATGGGCACGGGAGCATGACATTCCCGTCGGCCCCGGACGGGGATCAGGTGCAGGTTCAATTGTCGCATATTCACTGACGATTACCGACATAGACCCCCTGAAGTATGATCTGCTCTTTGAGCGGTTCTTAAATCCTGAGCGGGTCAGCATGCCCGACTTTGATATCGATTTCTGCTTTGAGCGCCGCCAGGAAGTGATTGACTACGTCAACCGCCGCTACGGAACTGATCGGGTAGGACAGATTATTACCTTCGGCACCCTGAAGGCCAAAGCCGCCATCCGGGATGTAGCCCGGGTGCTGGACATTCCCTATGCAGAGGCTGACCAGATTGCAAAACTTATCCCCAAGGAACTGAACATCACCATCGAAAAAGCCCTTGAACAGGAGCCGCAGCTCAGAGAGCTGTATGCCGGAGGAGGAATATACAAGGAGCTCATTGATACCGCAAGAAAACTGCAGGGAAGAAGCAGAAATGCATCAACCCATGCCGCCGGGGTCGTCATCGGCAAGGACAAGCTTACTGAATATGTTCCGCTGTACCGTGATCCGAAAACCGGTTCTGTATCTACCCAGTTCACCATGGATCAGCTTGAGGAATGCGGACTGGTCAAGATGGACTTTCTTGGTCTGAAGACTCTGACGCTGGTGCGGAACACAGAGACCATGCTCAGGGAGCAGGGAATGGACTTTGACATCAATACCATCCCTGAGGATGATGCAAAAACCTTCAGCATGCTCTCAGAGGGAAAGAGCGCCTGCGTGTTCCAGTTTGAAGGATCAGGCATGCAGGGGATCCTCAAGGAGGCAAAACCGAATTCCATTGAGGACCTGATAGCCTTGAATGCCCTCTACCGGCCAGGACCTATGGCAAACATACCGCAGTTTATCGCCTCTAAGAACGGAGATGCACCCATCGTCTATCCCCATCCGGACCTTGAGGAGGTTCTCAAACCAACCTACGGGGTGATTGTCTACCAGGAGCAGGTGATGATGGCGGCACAGATCATCGGCGGGCTCTCTCTTGGGAAGGCGGACATCCTTCGCCGCGCCATGGGAAAAAAGAAGCTAACGGAAATGGCAAAACTGAAGGAAGAGTTTATTTCCGGAGCTGTCAGCCAAGGGCATACAAAGGAATTTGCCTCCCAGTTCTTTGAGATGCTTGAGCCCTTCGCCGGGTACGGCTTCAACAAGTCACATGCAGCTGCTTATTCCATCCTTGCCTATCAGACTGCATATCTGAAGGCCAATCACCCGGTGGAATTCATGGCGGCGAACCTGACAAACGAAATCAACGATCCCGACAAGCTCGCTTTGTACATTGCAGAGACCCAGTCCATGGGCATTGAAGTGCTTCCCCCCGATGTAAACCTCTCGGGTAAATACTTTTCCTCCCAGGACGGAAAGGTTGTCTACGGGCTCAACGGGGTTAAGAATGTCGGTTCGGCTGTGGTGGAGGCAATTATCGCCGAACGGGAGGCATCCGGTCCCTTTACCTCCTTTTTGGATTTCCTGAACCGGCTGGACCTCAGGCAGGTGAACAAAAAGGTGATTGAGTCACTGATTCAGTGCGGCGCCTTTGACTCACTTGGTGAAAACCGTGCTACCCTGCTGCTGAACCTGGAGACTGCCTGTGAATTTACCGCAAAGAAGAAGGAGGCAGAACGGTTCGGGCAGAATTCCCTGTTTGACATGCAGGAGGAGGAGATGCTCGGAAACTTTGAGATGCAGCAGGCCGAAGATGTGGACTTGAAGGAAAAACTGCAGTTTGAACGAAATCTTCTGGGTTTCTATTTTTCCGGGCATCCTATGGACAAATACAGACCTGTCTGGAAACAGACCGTCCGTGCAGACCTGTCCCAGCCAGATCTGATCCCGTTAGGCAAACCGGTCAATCTTCTTGGTATGGTCCAGCAGATTCGTTCCATTGTTACCAGAAAAGGTGATCCTATGGCGTTTGTCACCATTGAAGATTTCAACGGAACCATAGAGCTTACCATATTTCCCAAGATATGGAAGGAGCACCGCCACCTGATAGAGCCGGAAGCTGTCCTCGGATTTAAGGGAAAGGCTGACCGGTCCAAGGGTGAGACAAAGTTTCTCGTAGATGAAGTAGTTGATCCTGAGGACCTGCAGCCGGAAAACATCACGGAGCTTCATATCAGGCTGGACCAGGAGCTCTGCTCCCAGGATACCATGACCTCCATGCGGGACATGCTGATCGACCACCCCGGACCATGCCGCGTTTTCCTTCATCTGGTGAACAAAAAGACCAGCAATGAGACCTGCATCAGAGCGTCCAGCCAGCTGCATGTTGAATTTTCTGAAAGTTTTTACGAACTGATTATGACCAATCCTGCTGCAACTGAAGTGTGGTACGGGTGACGAGTTTGTGATATAGTACAATGAGAGGTGCATTATGCAGATTTTTGCCTCAACCCTAAGTTTTTTCATCTCACTGTATTCGCTGCTCATTATTATCAGGATACTGTTCTCCTGGGTCAGTCTTTCCCAGGATCAGTTCGGCGAATTCTACCGGATTCTTCAGATGGTCACCGACCCTTTTCTCAACATATTCCGCAGCCTTCCGGGTCTGAGACGGGGAAGCATTGACTTTTCCCCCCTCGCCGCTTTGGTCACCCTGGGAATTATCAGCAGCATCCTTTCCACTGCGGCACGGCAGGGAAGAATTACCATCGGGATTATTCTTGGAATTATTGTGCAGTCTATCTGGTCGGTAGCAGCCTTTTTCCTGATGATATTCATCATCCTGCTGGCAGTCAGGCTCTTCATGGAATACAGCAGCTCTCCGGGAACCTCCCAGTACACTTCCATTATTGACAGTCTGGTGAAATGGCCTATTGAGCTTGCCCAGAGTCTCTTTTTCTCAGACAGCTCTATCTCCATCCGCAAGGGTATACTCGGCGGCCTTCTGCTCACCATAGGAATCCGCTTTTTCGGCGGTATTCTCATCAATTTCCTCATCAGACTTCTGGTGAATCTTCCCATCTGACCATGTTTCTCAGAGAACTGACTCACCCGGTTACTGACCTCAAAGGAATCGGCAGGCGGGCTGCTGAATCATATTCCCGTATGGGAATTACTACCTTTTTCAACCTTGCGGTGCATCTTCCCCGAACCTATGAAGACCGGTCACGACGCAGACCCTTCGCTGAGGGGCATGACGGATCCCAGGTAGTGACCGTTGCTGCTGTGACTGCTCACCAGCGGGTGCGCTTCAAGGGAGGGTATGCACTGAAAGTTGTCATGCAGGATGAGTCGGGAACTGCGGCACTGCTGTGTTTCGGAAGGAATTTTCTGCAGAATACCCTCCGTATTGGAGAAAAGTTTTATCTGTGCGGGCAGGGAAAGTTCCAGTACGGTGAGCTGCAGATCAGTTCCTTTGAGACAGCTCCCTGGCATGAAGACGCAGACCCTCCGCCTGAGTTCTCCCGGATTATCCCCTTTTATCCATTGTCAGGGTCACTTACCCAGAAGATGGTGCGCAGGCATGTTGCCGCCCTGATGCGTTCCTCCCTGAAGCATCTTCAGAATGAGCTTCCTCAGTCCATCATGGAGGCCTCTTCTCTGATGCCCATTGCTGAGGCGCTGAAGGAGGTGCATTTCCCCTCATCCCTGGACGAGGCTGAACAGGCACGGCGCTCACTGGCCTATACGGAACTGTTCTACCTGCATCTGGTCATTCGGCGCAGAGCCCTCAAGCGAAGGGAGGTGCACCGAAAACCGGTTCAGTACCCAGGGACCTTGATGAACCGGGTAATTGACTCCCTGCCCTTTGAACTCACCGAAGGGCAGAAGCGTTCAATTTCAGAAATACTTCATGACCTGGGGCAGGAGAGACCAATGGCCAGACTTCTTCAGGGCGATGTGGGATCAGGGAAAACCCTCACCGCCCTGGCTGCAGCATCCGTGGTGATTGAAGCCGGAAGGCAGGCTGCCTTTATGGTCCCCACGGAACTGCTTGCACGGCAGCATGCTGAGGAGGCTGCAAAGATCCTGGAACCCCACGGAGTCCGCCTTGCCCTGCTTCATGGAGGGCTGCCGCGAAGGGAGAGAAACCTTCTGCTTGACTCGCTTGCATCGGGGCAGATTGACCTGCTCATCGGAACCCATGCCCTGTTTTCCAATGACGTGGAATTTACGGACCTCGGCCTGGTCATCATCGACGAGCAGCACCGCTTCGGGGTGATGCAGAGAATATCGATTGGAGAGAAGGGAACATATCCCGATATGCTGTATATGACCGCCACTCCCATTCCCCGCACCCTGACGATGACTATCTTCGGCGACCTTGATATTTCAACAATTGACACCATGCCTCCAGGGAGAAAACCTGTGATAACCCATCTTGCTTCCCAGAAAAGCAGGGAACGGGTATATAAGGCAGTCATGGCTGAGTTCAATCGAGGGCGTCAGGCATATTTTGTATATCCCAGGATTGAGCAGGGGGAGCAGTCAGGCCTGAAGGATGCCCGGGGTATGCATGAATACCTCTCACAGAAGATTTTCCCCGGAGTCCCCGCAGGTCTGATACATTCCCAGGTTCCCCAGGAAGAAAAGGAGCAGACAATGGACGCCTTCAAGCGGGGGTCCATTGTCTACCTTGCGGCGACCAGCGTTATAGAAGTTGGTGTGCATGTTGAAAACGCCACCTGCATGGTCATTGAACATGCAGAACGGTTTGGACTCTCCGCACTGCACCAGCTTAGGGGCAGGGTCGGTCGGGGAAAGGACCAGGCCTATGCGTTTCTCATTTATTCCGACGACCTCACCGATCAAGGTAAGCGAAGACTAAAAATCATGAAGGAGACCACCGACGGATTCCGCATTGCCGAGGAGGACCTGAACATACGGGGCCCCGGCGACATCGCAGGGACCAGGCAGGCAGGGTTCATCCAGTTCTCATTTGCGGATCTTGTCCGGGACATACAGCTGCTGAAGGAAACACTTCAAGCAGTGCTGCGGATATTGACCGATGATCCTGGGCTTCTCAAAAACGAGCACTCCGTCCTTCGGGAGGTGCTTGAAAAAGCACCCCCCTTCAAGGAAGAGCTTATTGATCAGTAGCAAGATGGGCCATCATCTGTATGCCGGTCTCAATGAGATCATCATCAAAGTCAAAGTACTGTGAGTGAAGACCCGCATGGGTTTCTCCCATCCCGAGCATGAACATGCATCCCGGCACCCGGTCAAGGTAGAACGCAAAGTCCTCGGCCACCATGGTATGGCGCTCCATCCTGGTAAATCTCTCTTCTCCCAGCACTGCAGAAGCTGTTTTCTGCACCCTCTCAAACTCCTGCTGATCATTCACCACCGGCAGCCGATAGCGGCACTGGTAGTCAATTTCTGCGGCAGTACCGTAGGAGTGTTCACATTCCGCAGCAGCACGGCGAAGCTGCGCTTCAATAAATGCCCCCACTTCACTGTCAAGAAACCTCACGGTGCCACGCACTTCAGCGGTGCCAGGTATGACATTGGTGCTGCGTCCTCCGGCCTGAACGGAACAGCAGGAAACTACCGCCCCGTGCTGCTGAGATACCTGGCGATGAAGCTCAGACATCTTCAAAATGAATGCAGCTGCGCTGGGCAGGGGATTGTTTCCCGCCTGAGGAACGGCTCCATGACAGGACTCTCCCTGAAATTTCACCGAAAAGGTTCCAGCAGCAGCGGTGACGATCCCGGGTTTAGCGGTCACCGCCTGTTTGGGTATTCCCGGAAATCCATGGAGTGCATACACCTTCTGAAGTCCGCTGCAGACACCGGCCTCCACCAAATCAGCTCCCGCACACACCTCCTCCTCTCCGGGCTGGAAAATAAACCTGACGGAGGGACGTGAATCCGGGTGCATACGGGAAAGCACCGCAGCTGTTCCCGCCAGTATGGCCATATGGCCGTCATGCCCGCATGCATGCATTGCTCCCGGGTTTTTTGAAGCATAGGGCACGCCCGTAAGCTCCTCCCCAGGAAGTGCGTCCATATCGGCACGAAGTCCGATAAGACCATTTCTGTTTCCTTCCAGCTGGAAAACCAGATCAGTTCCAATCAGCGGGTCCTGCAGGGACACATTGGGCATCACACCCATCTTCTCAAACCATCTGATCAGTCTTTCTCTCGTACCGGACTCCTGAAGCGCTGTCTCGGGATAGGTGTGCAGCTCCTTCCTCAATGCAGCCGCATGGGGAAGTACAGTTTTAATCAGTTCAGAAATTTGTTGATTCATGCCGCATAGTACCATAGAAACGGGAGGTTTTGGAACTGCTCTGTCCCCCTGCTTCATCAATTGATTTCAGCTGAGGAAAGGGATATGGTAGATACAAGGAGCAGACATGCGCATTACTGGAGGAACATACCGCGGACGGCGAATTATCTGCCCGCCGGGAATAATTCGGCCCGCCATGGACAGAATGAGGGAATCCCTGTTTTCCATTCTCGGACCGCTTGAGGGATGCAGTTTTCTTGACCTGTTCTCAGGTTCAGGAATTGTAGGCATTGAAGCAGCCTCCCGCGGGGCCTGTCCGGTTGATCTGGTGGAAATGGACAGGAAGAAGAAGGACACCATCAGGAGGAACATCAGCTTCGCTGACACTGAGATTACCCTTCATATGATGTCTGCCCAGGGATTTATGAGGCGCACCTCCCGCAGCTATGATATTGTCTATGCAGACCCGCCCTTTCGGGCAAAGCAGAAGGAGAAACTGATCCTGCAGGCGCAGGAATACGATATTGTAGCCCCGGGCGGAATATGCATCATCCACCATCCGTCAGAAGAATCCTGGGACGACGTCATCGGGAATATGCGGTGCACCGACGTCAGAACCTACGGCCGCTCAATCCTCCGCTTTTTCACCTTCCATGGTTCATGATGCTACTCAATATCATCGGGGGGAAACGATTCAATATGCAGTTCGTCAAGCTGCTCCTGGGGAACATGCCCCGGAGCGCCGGTCATCAGGCATGAGGCCTTCTGGGTTTTTGGAAATGCGATCACATCCCGTATGGAATCAGTTCCGAGCAGCACCATCATAATCCTGTCAAGACCGAGGGCAATGCCTCCATGGGGCGGCGCACCGTACTGAAGCGCATCAAGGAGAAACCCGAACTTCTCCCGGGCTTCCTGTTCATCAATGCCGAGCAGTGAAAACACCTTCTGCTGGATTTCAGCGGAGTGTATACGGATGCTGCCCCCTCCTATCTCGCTGCCGTTCAGCACGATATCATAGGCATCTGAGGATGCTGCAAGGGGATCACTTTCAAGGATATCTGCATCCTGCTCAGCAGGTGCAGTAAAGGGATGATGCATTGGGGACGGCCGTCCTGATTCATCCGCCTCAAACAGCGGGAAATCTGTGACCCAGACAAAGGAGTACCTGCCGCTGTCGGCAAGGCCAAGCTTCCGTGCCAGGTGAGCCCGGAGGGCACCCAGGGACTGGGAGACAATTTTCTCGCTGTCTGCTGCAAAAATAATCACATCCCCCGCTTCAGCATCCATGGTCCTGTAGAGATGATCGGATTCCTCATCGGTGAAAAACTTAATGATGGGCGACTGGGGGCCCTGCTCAGTCATGCGGATCCATGCAATGCCCTTGCCGCGATATGGCTTCACCAGCGGGGTAAGGTCATCGAGATCCTTCCTGCTTAAATCAGCGCTGTATCCCTTCAGATTGATGCACCTGATGACCCCTCCTGCCTTTGCTGCCTGCTTGAACACCCCGAATTTCGTATCTCTGAATACCTCCGTTACATCGCTGATTTCCAGGCCGTAGCGCATATCAGGTGAATCGCTGCCGTATTTCAGCATAGCATCTGTAAAAGAAATCCTGGGAAAGGGAGTTTCCACGGCGGCACCGCAGATCTCTGCCATCAGATCAGCAAGCAGCCCTTCGGTTACCTCCATGACCCCCTCTTTCCCGGTGAAGGACATCTCGATATCGACTTGGGTGAACTCCGGCTGACGGTCTGATCGCAGGTCCTCGTCGCGAAAGCATTTAGCAATCTGGAAATAGCGCTCCATACCGGAAACCATCAGAGACTGCTTATAGAGCTGGGGACTCTGCGGCAGGGCATAGAACTTGCCCGGGTTGACTCTGCTGGGCACGAGATAGTCCCTCGCCCCCTCCGGAGTTGCCCGCCCGAGGATGGGAGTCTCAATCTCCAAAAAATCCCGGCTGCAGAGATTTTTCCTGATAACCTGCATTGCCCGGCTTCTCATTACCATGGCATGCTGCAGCTTGGGGCTTCTCAGCTCAAGATATCGGTGCTTCAGCCGAGTCTCAGCATGGATCATGCCTGCATGAAGCACATCAAAGGGAGGTGTTGCCGAAACATTAAGCAGTTCAAAATCTGTGACATACACATCAATCTCACCGGTCTCAATGGCTTCATTCTCCATTCCCTCTGGCCTGCGCCGCACTTCTCCCTGCACCGCAAGCACATACTGACTGCGTACTGCATGGGCAGCCTGATGCATCTCCCCGGAATGTTCAGGATCAAAGACTATCTGGGTAATTCCCCATCTGTCATAGAGGTCAATAAAGGTTACCCCGCCGTGGTCTCGGCAGCTGGCTGCCCAGCCGTTAAGTGTTACGGTCTTTCCTATATCTGCGCTGCGCAGCTCTCCGCATGAATGTGTCCTGTACAGTCTCATAGCATCCCCATTTCTATGTCTTTTACTTCGTTAGATCAATTCCCAGCAGTTCCAGCAGAATCCTTCGGGACGCCTTCGGATCAGCAGCCCCCCCGGTCTCCTTCATAATGCTTCCCATAAGAAACCCCAGGGCTTTCATATTGCCCCCCTGGATCTGTGCCGACGTGTCAGGATACTGAGAAATTACTGCGGATGCAAGATCCCTCAGCTGCTGCTCATCAAGCCCTCCCGTAATTACCCGCTCCTTGATTATCGTCTGCGGATCCCCGCCAGTTTCGGCCATGACCTGCAGTACTTCCTTAGCCTGCTGAGCGGTTATCTCACCGGCATCTGTCAGTCTCAGCAATGAGGAAAACCCTTGGGGGTCCACAGTTCTTCTGCTGAAGGAGAACTCCCCTTTTGCCTGAAGCTTCGTAAGCTCTCCCTTGATCCATGAAGCGGCAAGCTTTGCATCAGCCCCTTGCTCAACTGACTGCTCAAAGAACTCAGCCCTGCTGACATCCTCAGCGAGATAGCGTGCTGTCTCTTCATTGAGTTCCCAGGTCTCACGATATCGGTCGTACCGGGAAATCGGCAGTTCCGTAAGCATATCAGCAACTTTGGTGATAAACTGCTCGTCGGGACAGAAGGGAGGAAGATCAGGTTCCGGAAAATAGCGGTAATCAAGGGCCTCCTCCTTTGACCGCATAGGTTCCGTACGTGTCCGCTTTTCATCCCAGAGCCTGGTCTCCTGAATAATTGCCCTTCCGGTTCTGAGAAGCCTCGACTGACGGCGGATCTCATACTCCAGGGCTTTTCTGACAAATCGGGAAGAATTGAGGTTCTTAATCTCGACTTTGGTACCGAGCCCTTTCCCCGGCTTATTTACCGAAACGTTGGCATCGCATCTCAGTGACCCCTCCTCCATGTTTCCGTCGCAAACTCCGACAGTCCGCACAAGAGACCGGAACTCCTGGAGAAACAGCTCAGCCTCCCGGCCGGAACGGAAATCCGGCTCGGTGACGATTTCCAGCAGGCTTGACCCTGCACGGTTATAGTCCAGCAGAGACTTTCCGCTTCCGTGGATCATCTTCCCTGCATCCTCTTCAAGATGGATATCATGGATGCGGATGGTTTTTCTGCCGTCCTCGGCATCAAAATCCATGTTTCCATGCACCCCGACAGGGGCATGGAACTGCGATATCTGATAGTTTTTTGCCATATCAGGGTAGAAGTAGTTTTTTCTGTCAAAGTGGATCCGTTTTGCCATGGTGCACTTCAGCGCAAGACCGGTAAGATATGCAAATTCCAAAGCCCTCCGGTTCAGGGCAGGGAGAACTCCGGGATATCCAAGACAAACGGGACACACATGGAGATTCGGTTCCTCGCCGAACCCGGAAGGGCAGCTGCAGAACACCTTGGAGCGGGTCAGCAGCTGTATATGGATTTCCAGTCCAATAAAGACATCAGTCATCTGCTTCCTCCTCTGCACCCAGCCTCACGGGAAGCTCAGGCGGGGGAATCACCTCCGACAGCTTTCTGATCAGACTGAACAGCCGCTCTTCAGAACAGGAAGGACCGAGCAGCTGCATTCCCACCGGCAGGCCCGACTCAATACCGGCAGGAAAGCTTACTGCGGGCAGACCTGCAAGATTTGCCGGAAGAGTATAGCGGTCAGCGACTTTCTGCTGCATCGGAGTCATGCCCTCATCGCCGGCCTTGAACGCCTGGACGGGATATACTGGCATAAGCAGCACGTCGGCCTGGGAGAACATCATGTCAAATTCCTGTTTCATCCGGGTCCTGATCTTCTGGGCTTTCAGGTAGTACTGGTCCTGGAACCCTGAACGAAGCACATAGGTCCCGAGAAGGACTCTGAGCTTCACTTCCGCTGAGAATCCCTCCTCCCGGGTCATCCGCACCATTTCTTCCTGGGCTGCTGAGGTGCTGTGGCGCATCCCGTACCTGATTCCCGTATAGCGGGCCAGGTTGGAACTCGCCTCTGCGCAGGCAATGGTGTAGAAGGCCGGCATTGCATATTTCAGAGACTTCAGGGACACCTCAGTAATTTTCCACCCCAGCGATTTCATCGCCTCCAGCGTTCGTTCATATCCTCTGCGTATCTCCGGGTCCATGCCCTCCAGATCACTGATCACCGCAGCAGTCGGTGATCCCTGTTCATCCTGGTATGCAGGAACTGCCTCCCAAGTAGTCTGGTCCCGCTCATCGGTTCCGCTGATGCAGTGAAACACCTGTTCCATCATGGAGATGTCGGCACTGAGAATACCGATAGTCTCAAGGGAGGAAGCATATGCCGCAAGACCGTACCTCGAAACCCTTCCGTAGGTGGGCTTGCAGCCGTAGATGCCGCAGAATGCCGCAGGCTGGCGCACCGATCCCCCGGTATCGCTGCCGAGAGAAAACGGGACAAGTCCCGCCGCGACGGAAGCTGCGGAGCCTCCGCTGGAACCTCCCGGCACGCGGTCTAAATCCCAAGGATTACGGGTCACAGTAAACGCTGAGTTTTCTGTTGATGACCCCATTCCGAATTCATCCATATTGGCCTTCCCCACAGGCACAGCGCCAGCCGACAGAAGCTTCTGCACCGCCCCTGCATGATACGGAGAGACCAGGGGTTCAAGAATCTTGGATCCGCAGGTGAATGAGAATCCTGAAAGAGCAATATTATCCTTTACAGAGAAGGGAATGCCCTGCAGATGCGGGGAATTCTGACCCAATACGGAAGAGAATCCTTTTTCAACATCAATCTCAAGCATGGAAGCGATATCTCTGTCAGCCCGCTGCAGCATCCGCTGGTACCTGGCCCTGGAGTCACCATCCCGGGTCAGGGACCTCCACTGGGAGAGTTCTCTTATGCCGGTCACGGGATCACCCTCGGTACGGCAATCAGGGTGCCTTCGGTCTCCGGGGCCTGATCAAGCAGGGCTCTGCGCTGCTTCGAATCCTGTACTGGTATGTCGTCCCGGAGATGCTCCCCGGAATCAAACACATGGGATGTAGGATCCAGGGATTCTGTATCCGCCTCATCCATCATTTTCATGTATTCAAGCATTGCTGAAAACTCCTCAGCCAGCGGTTCAAGCTCATGGTCCTGCAGTTCCACAAGCGCCTGGTCTGCGGCAGTTCGAAGTTCCTGATACTCCATTCTATACTCCATTTATGCACAATTACTGCATAAATATACAGGAAATCCTTTCTTTGATAAATAGGTATGGCCTTGCAGAGCATTGATTTCTTTACAATTTCCCCGCAGACAGCAGGTATTATTTATTCAATAATATTCATATATGTTTCCGTGAAGGCTTGACAGCGGCAGCAAATTTCCGATATGAAGAGGTATCATCACGGGAAGGAACGGCCATGTCATCAATAACCATACCGCCGCTCAGTGAGGATCTCATCCGCGTTCTTATTGATGCGGACACCATTGAACGAAAGGTAAGCGAACTCTCACGGAAGATTTCCGATACATACCAGGACGGCAAGGAACTAGTGGTTGTGGGGGTGCTTAAAGGTGCCTTTGTCTTCACCGCTGACCTGTGCAGGCAGCTGCACATACCCCATACCGTTGATTTCATTGCCCTCTCCAGCTACGGCTCCAAAACCGACTCCACCGGAAACGTACGGCTTATAATGGATGTGAGGGAGGACCTGGCAGATAAGCATGTGCTGATTGTGGAGGACATTCTTGACAGCGGCTACACCCTTGATTATCTGAAGCGGAACTTCTCAACACGGCAGCCTGCATCACTGAAGACCGCAGCGCTTCTGAGCAAACCGGAACGGCTTGCTGTCGATATTACTTTGGATTTTTTAGGATTCGAGATACCCGATGTCTGGGTTGTGGGGTACGGGCTGGATTATGCTGAAAAATACCGGACCCTTCCCTACATTGCAGAAATGCGCCCAGTGGAATAGGACGTTCAGACCATTATAAAACCATATGCCGGAGATACCATGGACACAAAAATTTATGTCACCTACAATGACATTCACCAGGCGGTGAAGCGTCTGGCAGAGCGGGTGAAGGAATCCGGGTTCGAACCGGATGTCATCGTTGCAATCGGATCCGGAGGGTTTATCCCCGCCAGGATTTTAAAGACCTTCATCAACCGGCCAATCTTTGCCGTAGGAATTTCCTACTACGGAATCGACAACAAACCGATGGATGTGCCCCAGAAAATCCAATGGATTGACGAAGTCCAGCAGAAACTGACGGGAAAAAAGATCCTGCTGATTGATGAGGTTGATGATACCAGAATGACCTTGAGCTACTGCCTCGAAGAGCTGATATCCCATGATCCGGATGAGATCGCCGTCCTGGTAATTCACAACAAGAAGAAAGTGAAGGGAGCACAGTTCCCGAAGGAGATTACACGGTACTTCGCCGCATTTGACGTTGAGGACCGGTGGATCCGATACCCCTGGGATGCTGAGGACATCAATACACATGATGATCTTGCAGCATCATCAAGATCATGAAAAAACATTATGAGGAGAGTACATGAGCGTAACAGCAATTGTAGGTGCCCAATGGGGAGATGAGGGGAAGGGAAGAATTGTCGATTATCTTGCCCAGAATGCGGACCTTGTCATCAGGTTTCAGGGTGGAGACAACGCAGGTCATACGGTGATCAACTCCTACGGGAAGTTTGCCCTGCATATCATACCTTCAGGTATTTTCAACCCCGACACCATCTGCCTTGTGGGTGCGGGGACCGTGGTGAATTTCAATACCATGAAGGAGGAGCTTGAGGGCGTCCGTGCTTCCGGGCTTTCAGGCGACAACCTCCGTATTGATAAACGGGCACACCTGATCATGCCCTACCACTGCCTTCTCGACGGAGCTGAGGAACAGAAAAAAGATGCGAAATGGGCAATCGGGACCACAAAACGGGGGATCGGGCCTGTCTACGCAGACAAGGCGGCACGCATCGGAATCCGAGCCGCAGATATTTTTGATCCCGACAGGCTGCGGGTGCGACTTGAGATGCTCATACCCAGGAAAAACCGGGAGCTTGAGTTCTACGATATTCCCGCAATTGATATAGATGAAATGATGGACCTGTGCGCCTCCTGGAAAGAGGAATTCGGCGACAAGATCATTGATTCCCTGCCCTTAGTCAGGGATGCGGTGCTGTCTGATAAGACCGTCATTCTTGAAGGACAGCTCGGCATCATGCGGGACCTGGACTGGGGAATATATCCATATGTGACTTCCTCTAATCCTACTGCAGGAGGGACCTGCGCCGGCGCGGGGATATCGCCGAGGAGAATTAACAACATTTACGGCATTGTCAAATCATACTCCACCTCGGTTGGAGGGGGGCCCTTCCCGGTTGAGCTCTTTGATGAAGACGGAGAGAAGCTCCGTTCTATCGGTATGGAGTTCGGTGCAACCACCGGCCGCCCACGCAGATGCGGGTGGTTTGATGCAGTGGCGGCTTCCTTCTCCTGCTGGATCAACGGGTTTACCTCCATTGCGGTAACAAAACTTGATGTGCTTGATACCTTCGAACGGATTAAGATCTGCAAGGCCTACCGTGTGGGAGACGAAATCATCGATTATGTCCCCGAAATCTCTCTTCAGGATATTGCCGAACCGATATATGAAGAGTGGGAGGGATGGCAGTGCGATACCACCGGAGTTCGGTCCTGGGATGACCTTCCCGAAAAGGCGAAGGCATATCTCGAACGAATTGAAGAGCTTACCGGGGCACCCATCGGAATCGTATCAGTGGGGCCACGCCGTGAGCAGCTTCTGGTGAGGGATTAACGGGAGTTCAGATGGGCAGTCAACCGGGATTTGGACACGATACCTTCATATCTCCATGCACCTGGCGTTACGGCTCCAAAGCCATGCGGGAATTGTGGAGCGAGCACCGTAAGCGTCTTCTGCTTCGAAGAGTCTGGACAGCTTTGGCAAAGGCACAGCATGAAGCAGGCCTCGTTACCGAAGAAGAAGTGAGAGATATTGAGGAGCATGCATCGGACATTGACATTGTACGCGCCTCTGAGATTGAAGCTGAAATTCACCATGACCTAATGGCGGAAATCAGAACATTTGCAGAACAGTGCCCCGTGGGAGGCAGGGTCATCCATCTGGGAGCCACAAGCATGGATGTGCTGGACAACGTTGATGCCTTGCGCATCAAAGAAGCCCTGGGCCTGATCATTGAAAAAACCCGGGCCCTCCTTGTCCTGCTGGCTGACCTGATAGATGCCCATGCAGACCTCCCTTCGATGGCCTTCACCCATCTTCAGCCCGCTGAACCTACTACCGTCGGATACCGCCTTGCACAGTACGGACAGGACCTGCTTGAGGACTTGAAGGAGCTTACCAGGGTACAAGCGGGCATACGAGGAAAGGGAATAAAGGGCGCTGTAGGGACTAGCGCTTCCTACAGCGAGCTGCTGAAGGATTCTTCCATGACCCCAAGGGACCTTGAAGCCCGCGTTATGAAATCCCTCGGACTTGAATCATATGAAGCAGCAACCCAGGTATATTCAAGAAAGCAGGACTGGTTTACGGTGAATGCATTGGCAGGAACCGCTGCTACGCTTTATAAGACGGCATTTGATCTGAGGATCCTGCAGTCTCCCCTCTTCGGCGAGTGGAGCGAGCCCTTCGGCAAAAAACAGGTCGGCTCATCAGCTATGCCCTTTAAGAGAAACCCCATCAGATCGGAAAAAATAAACTCCCTTGCCAGGTATATTGCTTCCCTCCCCTCAACGGTATGGAACAACCACGCGCACTGCCTCCTTGAACGTACCCTGGACGATTCAGCAAACAGACGGATCATACTGCCTGAAGCATTTCTTGTCCTTGACGAAATCCTTGAATCCGCCGTAACTGTGTTCAAGGACCTTCGAATCCATCAAAATGCCCTTGACAGGAACATGGAACTCTACGGGGTTTTTGCTTCTACCGAGCGGCTGCTGATGGAACTTGGACGTTGGGGTGCAGACAGGCAGGAAATGCATGAACTCATCAGAGAACATTCCATTGCAGCATGGCGAGAGCTGCAGACAACCGGAGTGAATCCCCTCAAGGAATCTCTCGCCGATGATCATCGCATAACCTCACTGATACCCCGAAACAGGGTGCTTGACCTTCTCAATGCTGATGCGTATATTGGTGATGCTCCGCAGCGGGCACGAAGCACTGCCCGCATCATCGCTGAACACCTGAAGAGGTAACGGCCCCTGCATGCTGCGCATGGAGGGTTAACATAGAGAGGCAGTATCAATATGGTACTGCCTTTTTTTTTGACATGGTATATACTGCTTTTATGAGGAGTGTTTGATGAAGGGTTCGGCTTACATTTGCATGATGTTTCTGCTTACGTGCATGTACGCTGCCGGTGATGCGTATTATCCCGAACGGCCTGCTCCCCAGGAGGCAGTGACGGAAGAAATCCCTCTGCCGAAGCTTATTGAACTCACCGCAGCTGATGATGCTGAAGAACTGGAACACCTCCTGTTATTCGAACAGCCGGATGTGAACATCACCGATCACAACGGCAGGTCGGCGCTGCATTACGCTGCTGAAGCCGGAGCAGATGAACTTGTCAAACTGCTTCTTCGGTACGGAGCAGATGTGCAGCTCAAGGATGATTTCGGATTTCTTCCCCTGCATCTCTCCTACCCTCAGTTTCCCCAAACCGCGTTGAAACTCTCTTCCCGCGGCAGTCTGCTGTTTTTTCCAGAACCGTCGGGTCTGTCACTGGTGCAGCACGCACTGAAATCAGGGGCTGAGACATTTGCCTCCCTGGTGGGAGAAGACTATGCAAACACCTCTGACCCGGAGGGAAGATCAATGCTCCATTATGCAGCTGCCCATGGAGACCCGGAATCTGTTGAGTACCTGCTTTCTGCCCATGCCCATGTGAATGCAGCGGACCAGAAGGGTCTTATACCCCTGGATGAAGCGCTTGCTCATACTCTCAGCACCACCCACGCCGATACCGCAGTCCTCCTGATATCCCGAGGTTCAGCAGGACCTTCAGATACCGAATTTCTCTATGCATACCAAGCTCTCAAATCAGACCACCTTGATCAGCGTTTTCATCAGGGAGCTTCCTCTTTACATCTTGCTGCTGAGAAAAACCACCTGGCGCTGCTGAAGCACTTTCTGGCTTCAGGTGTCTCCCCAGACCTCCGGGATGATCAGCAGAAAACTCCGCTACACCGGGCGGCAAAGCACGACCAAATTGGAACTGCCCGCACCCTCATTGATGCACATGCCCAGGTGTCGCTTCAGGATAAGCACGGCAGAACACCTCTCCACGATGCGGTGCAGCAGGATGCTTCACCGGAACTGCTTGCCATGCTGCTTACCAGTCATTCATATCCCGCACTTCCTGACAACTCAGGACTCACCGCCCTGCATCTTGCCTCCATGCTTCCAGGCAGGGAGCAGGCAGCAAAACTGCTGCTTGCCTACGAAGCAGAGCCCGATGCCCGGGATCATATCGGCAGAACGGCATTGATGCTTGCAGTTGAGACCCGAAGCAGAACAAAGAGCATGATGCTTCTCGACCACGGAAGCAGCATATTCCATAGGGCAAATGACGGAAGTTCTGCTGCATCCATGATGGTTACCGCAGGTCCCGAAGTGCTCAGTTGGGCAGAATCAGCAGATCTCCTTCTCTTAGAGGATGATCAGCTCAGTACTCTGCTGCATTATGCTGCCGCCATGGATGTCCCTTCTGAAACCCTGCAGTACCTGTTTGATTCGGGACTTCCTGCTGACAGCGTCAACATCCTAGGAGAAAGTCCTCTTCACCTGGCCATGAAGGCAGGGAGAAGCGAAGCGGCACGATTGCTGATTGCGAATCATGCTGACCCCTATCGAAGGACCCATGCCGGCCAGTCGGTATTTGATCTCGCATTCAGCCAGGGAAGAGAGTTCACCGAATCTGTTCTTACACCGGAACTTGCATCATCCGTTGGACCGGAGGGCATTACCCCTGTCCACCTTGCGGTATCGGCGCAGCTGCCGGAAATTACTGCATTGCTCCTTGATTTCGGTGCAGATGTGAATGCCCAAAACTACAGGGGAACGACCCCTCTGCATATTGCCGCCAGGGGTGAGAGCATTTCTCTTCTTCAAGCCCTGATGCGGTATCGCGCAGACCTGTCTGCACGGGACCAGGCAGGAAATACCCCCCTCCATGAAGCGGTACTGTGGAACTCATTCATGGCAACCCGGTTTTTCCTGCTTTCCCAGGCATCTCCCCAGACACGAAATCTTGCAGGTGACTCTCCGCTGCATACCGCGGTTCAGCTGCAGTCCGAAGCAGTCATCAGATCGCTGGCAGAATTTTCCGCCCCCCTTAACCCGCGCAACGCATCCGGACGCACACCTCTGCTTTCCGCCCTGCAGT
>PWNW01000132.1 GCA_003557605.1 Spirochaetaceae bacterium | reverse complement strand
GCTTTCAAAGGATTGTCCGGATCTGAAAGTAGTTTATATGTCTGGATATACCGCTAATGTGATTGTGCATCATGGTGTGCTTGACCCAGGGATACATTTTCTCCAAAAGCCCTTTTCTAAACGGGGTTTGGCTGAAATCGTACGAAAAGCGCTTCAAGGATAACGCTCTATTATTTTGTTCTGGAGAAAAAAACCGCATTGCATCAATGGGCTTGAAAAAGATCATCGAATAACAGAAATCTATGTTTTCTTTAATGATGAAAAAAGCCACCTGTCAGATTCGAACTGACGACCCCGAGATTACAAGTCACGTGCTCTGGCCAGCTGAGCTAAGGTGGCAGTTAATTCAGTTCGAGGGAAATGTACAGATTCTTTGAAGCTTTGTCAAGATAATCGGAAAAAAATACCAATCTGAAGAAACAAGTCATACCTTCTTCAAAACAAGTCCCTATAGGATGTATACAAGGAGGAAAGATTTATGAAATTTAAGCACCTTGAAATTGATAATCCGCAGGAACTGGTTTTCGGGAAGGCCAAGTATCCGGTAACTACCAAACGCGGATTGGTTATTGGCGGCGGCACGGTATACCCGGAGCTGAACTTCACCCTGCCGCCGATGTCCGTCACACAGGATACCTACGGTGAAGTAAAAGACCAGTATCGCGAAATTATCTCGTCGGCTATTGAGCGTGCAAGAGAACTGCATCAGGAAGGAGTAATCTTTGAATTTGAGACGCTGCTGGAAATGACCAGCGATCCATCCTTAGGCAGAGATATCGTTGCAGTCATCCATGATCTTTGCGAAAAAGCATACCAAGCCCATGGATTTAAAAGTGAGATTCGCCTGACCCCTAACGATCTTCGTGACCTTGAGAAACCTTTGAAAATGAGAACAGGAAGATATCTGGAACCGATGTTTGAACTGTTTGAGCAGGGAGCTCTTGCAGGAGGGGATCTGCTGTCCATAGAAAGCACCGGGGGAAAGGAACTGTGCGACTACGGACTGATGCACTGCGATATTAAAGCAGTCACCTATGCCCTTTCGGTGCTTGGTGTTCGTGATATGCAGTTCCTTTGGAGTCATATTGTCAATATTGCTGATAAAACCCGTACCATTCCAGCTGGCGATACGGCATGCGGATTTGCAAACACTGCAATGGTGCTTGCCGACAAGCACTACATTCCCAAGGTGTTTGCTGCTGCAGTACGTGTGCTTTCTGTAGTGAGAACCCTGGTCGCTCTAGAACAGGGAGCCTTAGGCCCTGATAAAGACTGCGGATATGAAGGCCCCTTTCTTAAGGCAATCACCGGTCGTCCGATTTCCATGGAAGGAAGATCCTCAGCCTGTGCGCATTTCTCTCCCCTAGGAAATATAGCAGGGTCATGCTGCGACCTGTGGAGCAATGAATCTGTCTCCAATGTTAAGCTGCTTTCTGGGATGGCCCCGACAGTGAGCATGGAGCAGCTGATCTATGATGCAAGGCTGTTCAACCAGGCGTCAGCTTCCGGGTATGTGCATCAGTACATCAGTATGATGAACTCATCTGATATGTATCTTGATCCCCAGGCGCTTATTCTTCATCCCGAACATGTGGTCACCATCTCCCGGGAAATTGTTTCGGGAAAAAACTATATTGACGCATCTGTCAGAGGGGCCCTTACGTGTCTTGATATTATCAAAAAGGAAGCAGAATCTGGAAATCTTCTGCTGGAACAAAGAGAATTACCCTGGATTGATATGATCCGTGATGATCTTATTTCACTGCCTCATGATGAATCTGCCTTTACAGAGTCGCTGGAAGAACTGCTCATACAGCAGGGTGTTCAGCTGTCGGAATACGGATTGTAATAAAAGCTCTCTTTCGGGTACAGTATATGGTATGAAAGGATCAAAGGAGCTGGATCGGGCTATCCGGAACTACCGCCTGGCAACCGGACTTCACTGCCGATATCTTTCTCTCAAACAGGAAGATACTCAGCAGGATCAGCATGGTGTCTGTTCTTCCTGCAGCCATTTTGGTGACTGCAGGAAGATACATCTTCACGCAGCATATCAGTCGGAGAGGTGCGGGGGCAAGTATTTTTATTTGTGCGCTGTACCCCTTCTTCATTGGTCTTCTCCGGTAATTTATGACGGCATGCTTCAGGGAGCATTAATCGCAGGCCCTGCCCTGCTCTTTGAGCCTGACACCTATTTTATTGATCAGGTTAACTCCATGCTTTGCCATCCTGAGGACCTGATTTCTCAGCTTGATTCCCTGCAAAAAATTTCACCTGAACGTGCTGACAGCTTGGCTGAATTCCTGCTTTTATCTGCTCTCAGCCTTTCAGATGCACATACCCGTGAACTATACAGCGACCGAGAACTCTTTGAACAGCAGTCCCGCATAGGTGAATACCTCCATGGACTGAAAACCATGGAATCTGATGCAAGAAGTGATCTTGCCTACCCCCTTGAATCTGAGAAAAAACTTATTAATCTTGTAGGTGAAGGAAACAGATACGAAGCAGGGATTCTGCTTGATGAGCTGTTTGCCAAGCTTCTTTATACTGCTGGAGCTGATCTGGAGATTATGAAGTCACGAATACTTGAGCTGGTTGTTCTGCTGTCCAGATCAGCAGTTGAAGCCGGGGCTGACGCAGAGCAGATTTTTGGCATCAACTATTATTACATCAGGAACATCAGAGATATTAATGCCCATGAACAGCTTGCTGCATGGACAAGGAAGATTCTTGACCGATTTGTCGACCTGGTTTTTGATCTGCGTTCTGTACGCCATACCCATAGGATTATTCAGGCCAAAAGATTTGCGCAGAAACACTTTCGTGAGCGAATCACCCTGCATGATACAGCATCCGCTGTTGGAATTTCTGTCCCCTACCTCAGCACCATGTTTAAGCTTGAAACGGGAGTTTCATTTAAAGAATATCTTACGGGTCTTCGAATCGAGGATGCTAAACGTCTTCTTATTCATACCAGTGATTCCCTCGGCTCAATCAGCTTTGCCTGCGGGTTTGAAGACCAAAGCTATTTTACAAAGGTCTTCAGGAAATCAGTGGGAATTAACCCAAGCAGGTTCCGTGAAACAGGGGGAAGAATTATACCCCCTGATCAGGGACGGTATCAAAAAAACACTGGAAAACATTACGTCCTGAAAGGGCGTACATCAGAAAAACGGCAAAAAAAGAATCAGCATCTACCCCAAGGAATAATCAGAGGTAAATAAATCTGGTCGAAGCTGCTGTGCTCCTCCCAGATACACCGGATGGAGCACTGCATCGCTGCTGCATGAAACATGCATGAGCACCCGGATCATTTTTTCAAAGGAATTATCTACATCAAGTTCCTGGAGGCAGAAGTAGCAGAATGACTCAAAACCCGCTTTCCGTGCAGCGGAGGCAGGATTGCATGACCGCAGGTCCTTTGTCTGGCTGAAGAACACGCTGATGATCTGGTCTTCACTGAGACTGTTCTTTTCCATAATTGTCTCCAGCAGCTGCTTAACTGCAGCGGTGATCTGCTGAGGGGTATCATCATTGAGCTGCACCGCTCCTCTCAGGGCCTTTACTGTCACACATTCCTTCCTTTTTTCACCCAAGTATAAGAATCAGTCCTTCAGAAGCAGCATAGACTGCAAGGACCGCCGCTGAACACACCACGGTGATGATAATTGGAAGCACCAGTGCTCCCGTTCCGGTAATAATCCTTCTGAGCACCAGAAGAAGTATTATGAGAACTGAAAGGACCAGGTATGCAGCAGATCCTGCAGCACTGAACTCAAGCATCCAGCTGAGATACACATCCCCTATCTCCCAGGAATTTCCTGCCAGATACAGCCCGAAGGCATAGAGAATAAGCAGAAACAGGTATCCGTGAATAAACCTGATATACCCGATCACATCACGTGTCATAGGCCTTATTGTACAGATAATCTGTAAAGGTGCAAGATTTTTTTCGCTTACGCTGGCAAATACGCAGTTTTCTGTCTATAATACATGGGAGGGAAAGGTATGTTATGAAAAAATTTGTTATTATTCTTATCCTTCTGACAGCTGCAGCCGCTTCGGTGTTTTTTATCGGCTGGCTTCAGTTCCACATTGACAGAAATCAGATCGGAGTTGTCCATACTAGAACTGTTGGATATCTGAAAAATCCGGTTGTATCAGGAGAGTTCTACTGGACGCCCTGGCGCTTGATCCCAAGGAACGTTTCACTGATAACCATTCCTGATGAACCTGTAACGGTATCTGTCAGTCAGCAGGGCACCCTTCCGTCCGGCAGCCTCTATTCATACTATGTGCAGGGGCATCCTGATTTTTCATTTTCCATCTCCATGACCCTGACTTTTTCAATTTCTGCCGACTCTGCGGTGCATCTTGTTTCGGCAGAGAACCTTTCATCCGAGAACTACGATCAGTGGGTCAGGAGGAAGAAGGAAGCAGTTCAGCACCGTTCACTGGGACTGCTGATGGAGCATATTGAGCATATTGCTGACTCCCTTTCCCAAGGAAGTAATGAAGAACCTTCCATCAGCTCATCAACCTTAAAGCAGGACCTTGAAAGACATTTCCCTGAACTGGTCATCCATGCAGTTTCCATTGACTCCCTCAGTCTTCCCGACCTGATGCTCTATGTCACTGCACGGGAAGCGTATTATCAGGCACTGAAAACACAGCAGAAGACCCTTGAAGATGCTCTGGAAGTTTATTCCTCGGACCGGGCTGAACTGGAACTGTATATTCAGCGGCTGGAAAAATACGGAAGGCTCTTCAGCCAGTATCCCTCTCTCCTGCAGTATCTGGAACTGCATCCCCTGGACTCACTCCCCTGATTCACGGCATGTATGAGGTGCTATCACCGCAGCGGCCCCGGTCTCTGCGGTGATGCTGCACGTTCCTTCTTCAGACCTGTTGCTGAGACTGTACTGTTCTCCATGATACTCCCAGTACAGCCCTGAAGTTGAGTACCGTCCTCCAGGAAGGGGGAAAACAGAAATTCTCATCCCCTGTTCTCCTGAAAGATGCAAAGTTCGCTGATGGATGAACCATATCTGTTCATATCGGGTAATGCATCTGATGCGCATGTGCAGAGAAAATGAACCCAGGATAGAGAATAATGCCAGTGTATGATCCACCCTGCCCTCACCTCCTCCTAGGATTACCAGGTCCCTGATACCCCGTTTCAGCAGGAGCATGCAGGCTAGTTCCGTGTCCGTATAGTCCTTGTCGGAGGGATAGGTATGAACCTGCAGATTCTGATGCTCAGGAACTTTTCCAATGGAATCCATATCCCCGAAGAGCAGAGTTGGTTCAAGGCCAAGACTGACTGCAAGATGATACCCGCTGTCTGCCGCAGCTATGCAGGAACAGTATTCTTCTTCAAGATGTAAGTTCTCAAGTGCATCCGGTCCGTTCCCGCCGATGCAGAGAATCGCTTTACCCATAGTGGACTCCCCTTGTATAAACAGATAATATGCCTATAATAGCACGGTATAACAACCATGTATCGGAGGTTTTCATGCATACAAAGAAGTTTCAAGCTGCTGCTGCACAGGTTCCCAAAATCTGCATGCCGAAATCAGATGTCGACCTTTCAACCTGGGCTGTGGTAGCATGCGATCAGTTCACCTCGGAACCCGAATACTGGAATGAAGTGGAAGCCCTTGTTGGGGATTCCCCCTCATCACTGCATCTCGTGCTGCCGGAAATTTATCTGGAAGCTCCTGATGCGGATGAACGAATTAAAAAAATTCATAACACCATGAAGGAATACCTGGACAACGGAACACTTGAAGAGCAGGAGGAGGCACTGCATCTGATTCGCAGGAAACCGGTCAATGCCCCTGAACGGTGGGGAATCCTGCTGAACCTGGACCTTGAGCAGTATGACTACCGGCCTGGAAGCACATCCCTGATACGGGCAACCGAAGGCACCATTGTGGAAAGAATACCTCCAAGGCTCAGGATACGGGAAGAAGCGCCTGTTGAGCTTCCCCATATTCTGGTCCTCATTGATGATCCGGAAAACGTGGTAATGGGACCCCTTGTCCGGCATCTTGATGAGAGTGAGAAGATCTACGATTTCACTCTGATGAAAGACGGAGGAGATATTACCGGCTGGAGAGTTTCGTCCCCGGAACTGCTTGATCGGACAGCTAACGGACTGAACCTGCTTTCCGGATCAATGCTTGATTCAGAAAATAATCAAATGCTCTATGCAGTAGGGGACGGCAACCATTCTCTGGCAACAGCAAAAGCGTACTGGGAAGGCATAAAGGAAGCTCATAGCGGTGATCCGTCGGTGATGGGCCATCCGGCACGTTGGGCGCTGGTGGAGATTGAAAATATCCACGATCCGGGACTGGTATTCGAACCGATCCACCGGGCACTGTTCCACGTTGACACAGCAGTCATGGAATCATATTTTTCCCAGGTCTGTGATGAATGGAAGTTCGTCAACTGCAGCAGCATAGAAGAGGCGCTTCAGATGGTGTCCCATGGTGTTGAGAACGGCCATGTAGCAGGATTCACCGACAGCACCCGGACGGGATGCTATATTTTCCGAGGCCCGAAATCTGCGATTCCTGTTGGAACACTGCAGCAAGCCCTGGACATGTATATCGCTGAACACAGCAGTGTCAGTATCGACTATATCCATGGAGAGCAGTCGGCTCTGCAGCTGGGAAGAAAACCAGGGAACTGTGCATTTTTCCTCCCCTCTATCGATAAATACACCTTTTTCCGTACCATAGAGATAGACGGGGCCCTGCCGCGAAAGACCTTTTCCATGGGAGAGGCCGAAGAAAAGCGCTACTACCTGGAGTCCCGCAAGATAACTTGACAGGCCCCCTGTCTGAGCACCTTCGGGGGATCGACGGTGACATCAAGTATCGTTGATGCCGTCGGTACCCCGAGATCTCCTCCGTCAATGATAAGAGGAACCTCCTCCCCAAATTCATCGATAATCTGATCAATACTGTTCAGCGGGTCTCTTCCTGCACGGTTTACGCTGGTTGAATAGAGGGGAACCCCTGAACGCAGGAGAAGTTCTGAAAGGAAGGGATCGTCCGGTGCCCGGTAGGCTGTAGTTGCACCGTTCAGGTTTTCTAGGATCATCGTAAGGGGGCCAGGCCAGTAGTCAAGCAGGTAATCGTCAAGTCTCATATCGGTAAGATTGGGAAGCCACTCCTTCAGGATTATCTGGAGAAAGGGTTTGGTCTCCTCCCTCCCCTTTATCTGCCGTATTATCTGCTCCGATTCGGGAACCCGGCCCACAAAACCGTATATGGTGTCACAAGGAATAATGCAGGCCTCACCTCTGCTGAGAACCGAGCATACCGCATCCATCACTCCGGGGCTATGTTTTTCTACGATCACGACGTTTGTCTCCTTTTCTGCTTCGTATGGTCAGCAGATACATCACCGTTATTCCTCCAAAAGTACCAAGCATCAGCCCTGCTGCGTGTGCCTGCATTCCTGAAGGCCTTGAAGACATCAGCTGCTGTGCCTCCCTATGCAGTGCAGAGAGCTCCTGCTGCAGTTCTCTGATATTCTCAATTCTGTGGGACTGCTCCAGCAGTTCAGTTATCTCAGTCTCAATACGCTTCATTTCATAATATGTTTCACTCAGTCTCCTATTCATCAGGATACCTTGTTGACTGAATGTCATTATAAAAATAGAATGTATAGCGACAGCAGAGACAATGCTGAGCAGCAGATGATATACTGGCTTTTTCATGTATCAGGGAGATTATACATTGTCTGAAGAAAAAAATCAAAAAGTACACCCGTCTGTGTACGGATTCTGGAAGAAAATTGGCATCAGCGGCTTAGAAAAGGCCGATGAAAAAAAACATGATGACCCAGTTCCTCCCCCGCAGCAGACACCCCCCTCCCCTGATGTCGATGATGACCTGAAAGAATTGGACAGGATTCTCCAAAGCGCCCCCTCCTCTGCAGGACACGGCAGCTCCCCGGAAAAAACATTTGAGGAAGATGTTTCACTGGAAGCCCTTGAAAAGCTGATTGCCCAGATTAAGAAAAAGGGATCTGAGGATCAGTCTCAAGAGAAACCCGCACCGAAGGAATCAAAGAAAACCGAACCATATGATGATGTTATGTCTCTGCTATCCGAGGACGACCGTTTTGACCTTGACAGCATTGAAGAGCAGCTGCTGGGGGAAAAACCGAAGAAGAAGTCTGCCGATACCCTTGAAGGCATTGAGGATGAGTATTTGAGGATACTCGAACAGCGGTATGAACAGGAAAAGGGTAAAGGAAGACCATGAAGCAGGCAATTTCCACAGGTCTTGTTATTATTTCCGTGACAGCGTCCATTGCATCACTGATTGCTATGCTGGTGCTTGTGCTGACCAGTTTAAATATTTACGGATCAATTGAGCTGGTCCCTCTGGAGGATTTGATTCCCCCTGCAGGGCTCTTTCTTGCATTTCTGCTGTTTCTTGCGCTGATGATACTTTTCATGATCCTCGGTACCGAGGATGAGCAGAAAATTAAGAAACCCCTTCTTTTAGAAGAACCTGAACTCCCCTCAGACGCCCCTGTTCCCTTTACCCAACGTCTGGAGTATGAACTGAAGTTCTGCCTAGAGCACAAAGCCGATATGTCCCTGCTTGTCATCAGCTGCACGGGTTCTTCGGAGGAATTTAAAAAACGACTGAGAACATTTTTTGATGCTTCTTCATTTATCGTGCCCTATGATAATAATACCCTTGGCATTATTATCCCCTTTCATGACGTCAGGACTGCTGTCCGTGAGATGACAGACTTTTTTGATGCCTTCAGGTTTGAACTTTCATCATCCGAAACGCCCTGTTTCGGCGGACTGACTTCAATTTCCGGAAGGACCATTGACGGGGAAACGCTGCTGTATGAAGCTGAGGTTTCATTGGAGCGGGCACGGCATGAGAACAGGTCCTGCATCATGTGCTTTCATCCGGACCCAATCAAATACAGCAGAAGCTATTCCTTGTAGAACAGTTCTATCCTCTGACGGTCACGGGAAAGAAAGGAATTGGGAAACTCTTCCTTTGCCTCCTTCAGCAGCAGGGAAAGATCCCGCTGAGTATATCTGGGAGAATAGTGAATCAGCCCCATTCTGTCGACTCCCCCTGCCTGTGCTGCTATCATCCCTGCCTGCCTGGCAGTGAGATGTTTTTTCTCCTGTGCTGTCTGTGCAAGATGGTGCTCAAACATCCCTTCGCATATAAAGAGATCAGAATCTGCCGCATAGGGTGCGATATCAGGGGAGTAGGCAGTATCGGTGACAAAGGTGAATTTCCTTCCCTTTCTCGGAGAGCCCATCACCTGATCAGGGGTAATAACCCTGCCGTCTTCCAAGGTCACCGTCTCTCCGCTCTGCAGCCGTGCAAACATCGGTCCCCGTGGAATGCCCAGCTGAAGGGCATCTTCGGGGCGGAACACCCCAGGACGCATTTTTTCTGTAAAACAGTATCCGAGACAGGGCTTGGTATGGTTCAGGGGAAAACAGCTGATTATATATTCATCAGTTTCAGCAATCACCGTATTGCCCTCAACCTCCACTACTGCAATCTCATAATTAATATACATGTCAAGAATCCGCTTTGTCTCATTTACATACTGGCTGAGGCGCTTCGGGCCGTAAATGTACAGCGGTTCATCCCGGTCCACCTGGCTTGAGAGCATCAGCATGCCGGGAAGTCCGGTCACATGATCAGCATGCATATGGCTGATGCACACAGCATTTATTTTTTTCCAGCGGAGATTAAGCATCTTCAGCGATACCTGGGTACCCTCACCGCAGTCAAACAGAAAGAGGTCCCCTTCCCGTCTGAGCAGTACTGAGGTAAGAAATCTTCTCGGCAGGGGCATCATGCCGCCTGTTCCCAGAATAAACGCTTCAAGATTCATAATGTAAGTCCTTTATGCTAGGAAGATGTAATGATCTTCAGAGGGCTCATCCGCTTCAGATGCCTCGTAGGAATGAGGGATGAAACAAATGATACGGTCATACCATACAGGAAAACAATGACAATCTCAAGTACCGGTATCCTAATTTCAATAGAGGAAAGATAATAATCCATTGCTCTCAGCTCTGCAGTCTGGAGCAGCTGCAGAATTGAATTCAGCTGACTTCCCAGAAGAACCCCGATCGCAATACCGAAGAGTGAACCAATGATTCCGATGCACATTCCGGTAAGCACAAAGGCGCTTCGTATTCGTCCCGTGCCAACCCCCATGGAGCGCAGAATGCCAATTGAAGAAGTGTGCTCCAGGATGATCATGACTGCACATGATGAAATATGGACACCCGCTGCAGCTACTATTAAGGCCATCACCAGGTAGAGGAGCACCTTTGTGGACTGGTAGTTCCGGTACAGCCCTGCATACTGGTCCTGCCAGGATGAGACCAGCCATCCCGGCCCAAGTATGTTCCGAAGCCGATCTACTGGAAATGCAGCTGGAGACCCCCTGAGGTCCCTGTCCCCCGGAAGAATCCTGATGACAAGGGCGTCGGCATTGGGAAGCACCGTAGGACCGTAGTCGATGGGTATATACACCATACCTTCGTCAAGCAGATGGTAGCCGGTGCTTGCCGTGGCACTGACGGTCAGCAGAGTCGGCTTGTACCTGATTTCACCGGAGGGCTGTTCGGTGAAGGAAAGCAGGGTGACCCGGTCCTTGACCTCCACATCAAGAAAATCAGCAAGCTGCTGTGATACAATGATCTGCTGTCCGGTCATCACCGGTTCACCTGCATGAAACTCAAGCTGCTTCATATGATGCGAATCATCCTCCACAGCCCTCAGAGCAACCATATGGCTGGTCTGCTGGGAAAAGAGGACCCCGTATCCCTCGTAGAGCAGCTGTGTCTCAAGACCAAGCTCTTCCGTGATTCTCCCCCGGAACTGCTGCACCTGCACAGGGTCGTAATCCTCCAGGGCATACGCCTTGGCCAGGCCGCTGTCCACCATGATGATCTTCTTAGTGATGCCGTCTATCATGCCGTTGGCCAGGATTATCACCAGCACCAGCGGCACCATGGAGAAGGTAATCCCAAGCACAGCGCTGCGGATATGTTTTTTTACTGATCTTCGGCTCCGTCTGCCTTGAAGCATCCTGAGAGCCCACAGCCAGGCGCTTGTGTTCATAGTTTGTGAAGCACCCCTTCCTTCAGTCTGTAGATTGTTTCCCCGGCCTTCGCAAGTTCCTGATCATGGGTTACAAGCACCAGGGTCTTGCCCTTTTCTCCAATAATCTCCATGAGCATCTCCATGACGATCGTAGTGTTTTCCTCATCAAGATTTCCTGTGGGCTCATCAGCAAGGATAATCCTGGGGTTGTTCATGAATGCCCTGGCTATGGCAACACGCTGCCGCTCACCTCCTGAAAGCTGCTGGGGAAAGTGACTTCTACGTTCCGAAAGCCCTACCCGCTCAATAAGACTGTCGGCCGCCTGTTCAACCTCAAGCTTGTCCCTTGAGTTCATCAGCCCAGGAAGGACCAAATTCTCCCGGACTGTAAGATCATCAATCAGGTAGTGATTTTGGAAAATGAACCCGATATAGTCCCTTCTGAAATAAGAAAGCTGTTTTTCCGTCATGGCACCGATCGATATTCCGCAGCAGGAGACCCTGCCGCTGTCAATGCGGTCAAGTCCTCCGAGAATATGCAGCAGGGTGCTTTTTCCCGATCCGCTGGATCCGGTAACTACGGTGAACTCACCCCAGTGCAGGGTCAGATCAAGCCCTTTGAGGACCTCAAGACGGGTGTCCCCTGTGGGAAAACTTTTCTTCAGGGATTCCACCAGTACGCAGGGATCATCATTCATAACGAAACATCTCCATTGGCGTATACCTGTTGATGATCTGTGCTGAGCTGAACACAGCCCAAAGTATAAAACCGATCATCACCAGAATGCTGATACCGATCTCCGGCCAGGTGATCATAACGGGAAACCGAATCCCGGTAATTCCAAGCCCCATAGGAAACAATACCGCTGCAGCTCTGTCAATGCCGTGGAGAATAACATTGACATTTCCTGCCGTTAGCACCCCGATGAGCAGTCCTGGAATCAGGGAAAATCCTGCAATAAACAAACCTTGGAAGCACAGCACTGTTTGAATATCACGGCTTGAAGCGCCAAGGGTCTTCATAATCCCGATTTCATTGCGTTTCTCATACAGAAACCGCTCAAAGGAGGAGCGTATGTTTATTGCAACCACCAGAAAAATCAGAAGCAGAACAACCATCATGCTGTATTTTTCCAGAATCAATGCTCCGTAAAAGGATTCATAGGCTTCCTTCCAGGTGATCAGCCGGACACCATCCAGCTCAGACATTGCGCTGAGCCTCCTCATTTCATCTTCAAGACGGGATGTCTTAATGCCGATGTAAAACCGATCTATCCCCATACTTTTAATCGTGTCAATGGTGGTAAAACCAAGTTTCCCGTCAATATCAGGATAGTCAGTTGCATAGATCCCCGTTACCGTCAGATATCGTACCGAAGGAACCGCCCGTACAATCCTTCCCCTGACCACGGTAGCGGCCTTAACTGTCTCACCGACTCTGATGCCGTGGCGGTATGCTAGAGCAGAACCGATGAGCACACCGTCATCCTTCAGGTCCAAAGTCCCTCTCACCAGCCGTATTTGATCATAGAACCCCGTATCTTCCTGATATGCTCCTCCGAGACCCCGAAGACGGATTGAAGCATCCAAACCGTCGCTCTGAAGCAGAAGCATCTCCGACTCACCGTAGGGGATCCCCTTAGGAACAGCCTCCATAAGCACATCCAGATCATCAGCTGAGACTGGTCCTGCAGTAATGTGGTATGCGTCAACCTCAATGATGTCCCGAAGATATCCTTGCTGGAGACCCTGCATGATCCCTAAGACCACAATGATGATCGCCAGTCCAAGGGCAAGGGCGGCAGCAGAAAGCACCATTGCACCCCGCTGCCGGTTACGCCGTGAGCTGAAATACTTCCAGGCTATGCTGAAGCGCCAGTGTCCGTCTGATCTACTCATAGGTATAGGTTACCAGCACCCGCCCTCCTCGGTAGATTTCCCGAAGCACCGGGTCACCGTCTGGATTGAAGCTGGTTACTTCATGAAGCTCTCCGTTTACCGTAATCCTTGATTCAGCAAGATTTCCGTTTTCATGGTATCTGAAGGCAGTACGGCGAACAGTGCGCTGGGTACCGGAAGACTCAATGAATGTCTCCTCACGCACCCTGCCGAGATCGTCATAGGTAAAGAGCACCTCCTCCGTTCGGCCGGCGGTTTCAACTGACCTGGAAATTAGCATTTCCTCCTGATACTCCCACCTGCTCACCCGTTTTGGCCTGAATATAGTCTCAGTAACAGTCCTTTTTAGATTATCACGGTGCTCCTCAAATTTCAAAGTCAATTCGCCTCGGGAAAATATCTCCCGTATATGATGATTATCTCCCCAGCTCTCACGCACCATACGGTCTTCATTTCCCATGGAAAATCCGTCCTGACGGAGAGTAAGAGTCTGAAGCAGCTGGTCATCACGATATCGGAAGACAGTCCGCAATGCACCGTCGGAAAACCGGACCAGGTACTGGTCGTATGGCGGCTGATCATCAACTTGATGGGTTACCTGCTCCAGTTCACCCGAGGGACTGTAGAAATACTTGGCAGTCTCTTTGCTTTGTCCATCGGTCCGAACCTCAGAAAGCAGTATGCCGTTGCGGTACACCATCTTTGAAGCAGTCTGCTGCTCAAAGTTCTCCTCATTGACCGTAATCTGGTCTCCTTTTTGCTCCTGTGTTCGGCGCATCTGCAGGTCACCATCTAAAAACCCCTCGGTAAGGCGAAAACCTCCGTTCTGTTCATAGATCTTCAGGGCATACCCTGATTCAGGCTGCTGCTGAGCTTTCTCCAGGGCCATCCAGATACTGTTTGAGTAATACCATGTATGTCCGAATGCTGCTGCAGAAGCAGCACAGAAAAACAGCACCGCAGAGAGTATCCTCATGTGACCTCCTATGTAAGTCCCAGAAGGGTATCAAGAAATTCATCACTGCTGAACTCCCTAATATCCTCATACGTTTCCCCCACACCGACAAAGGCAATTGGAATCCCGAGCTTTTTCCCGATCTGGACCATGGTGCCGCCCTTGGAGGCAGAATCATATTTCGTGAGAATTAATGCATCAATTCCCACCGCCTCATGGAACATCTCAGCCTGCTGGAACCCGTTCTGTCCGGTAGTCGCATCAATGACCAGCAGATTTCTGCAGGGTTTTCCGGGAAGCCTCCCCTCAATCACTTTATGAATTTTCTGAAGTTCCTTCACAAGGTTCGCCTTGGTGTGCATTCTTCCTGCAGTATCAACAAGGACCAGATCATCCTGTTTTGCAATAGCGCTCTGCAGGGTATCATAGACAACTGCGCCGGGGTCAGAACCGGGTTTCTGTTTCACCAGCCGGCATCCTACCCGCTGAGCATGCAGCTCCAGCTGATCAATGGCAGCAGCACGAAAGGTGTCTGCAGCGCTGAGGACCACCTGCTTTCCCTGGTTCTGGTAAAACTTCGCCATTTTTGCAATGGTAGTGGTCTTTCCCACACCGTTCACCCCGAGGACCAGAAACACCTGGGGAGGGTCCTCAACCTTCAGCTGCTTTGGCGTCACCCACGACAAAAGCATCCGTTTCATTTCAAGCAGCAGTTCATTCTGTGAAGATACCCGGTTTTTCCTGCAGAACTCCTTCAGATCGTCAGAAACCTCCATGGCAATGGATGCTCCAAGATCTCCTTCAATAAGCAGATCTTCAAGGTCTTCAAAGAAATCCTCATACTGTACTGACCGGTTGAAAATTGATGCCAGTCTCTTTCCAAAGCCGCGCTTCATGCACATCTCCTGCTGTATTCATTCATATTACTGAAGGTAATTGGTATACCGAAAGAGGTCAATAAGTGTTTTCACGGTTAGTGCAACATTCACCGATGCAGCGGAAAGAAAAACCATCTGTCCCGCTGTACTCTGTGATGCGGCATCATGGGCCAGGAAGGTAATGGGAACAGAGAGCATCAGGGAAGCAAGGGAACGGTAAAACTGATCAGACCTTCGGGAAACCGAATTGATTTTCAGTTCCCACTGAGGAGTCATCCTCAGCTCAGTGATTCCTTCGATCTTCGGGTCAAAGAGATACTGGCTGCTGTATCCGTTAAGAGAAATTCCATACAGTCCGGAAGCACCGCTTACTGATGCACCCGACGGAATGGTCCGTATCATCGGAGGCGTCTCATCTGCCGCCGGCAAAGCAGGAATCCTTGCCCGCTCAGGTTCGGGGGATGAGAAGAAAAAAAGTGCATCCTTCAATGTCTGCTTATCAGGAAGGCTGCCGGGCTCCAAATAGATGAAAAGCAGGGTCTCCGTCTGCTGCTCATGGGAAAGGTAATGAAAAATATGAAGCCGATACCCTCGGCCTTCCCGGACCAGGGATGAACCGATGATCTCATCAAGCCGGTAGTCAATGCTGGTAAAGTACATCCTGGAAAGGTCCCCGAAGCTGATGGTGTCGTTAAATGTACGCAAAGAGAGCTCAAGACGGTCAGGAAGCTTCCCGGCTTCAGAAATCTTGGGAAAGGCAGCACGCTCAACTGCTCTGTCACGAAAGAAGTTATCATTCTGACGATTTGTCATCTGGTGATGGGACCTGGCGGCATCAATGAACTCCTGATGCTGAGCCCGGGATGCCGCATATGACTGCAGCGGAGCTGAGAGTTCCCGGTATTCAGCAGCGGTAAGCACATCCAGTATCATCCTGCTGTACTGCTCCGAGAGGAGTCTTCCCTCCTGACTTACCAGAGAAGTGCTTTCCAGTGAAAATACCCCGGTTCTCCAGGAACCTGCTGTCAACCCAGCCGTACACTGCACCAGCAGCAGTACGGCTATCAGACGTGTTCCTGCTCCCATTTCCATATAAGACATGCCTCTATAAATGCATCAATATCTCCGTCCATGACAGCTGAAATGTTTCCAGTCTGCTCACCGGTCCTGTGGTCCTTCACCATCGTATAGGGATGAAACACATAAGAACGGATCTGGTTTCCCCAGGATATGCCTTTCTTTTCAATACTGTGCTTCGCCCGCTCCTCCTCCATTTTTTGTTCATGGTGCTCATAGAGTTTTGATGCCAGCATCTTCATGGCTGTCGCACGGTTTTTATGCTGGCTGCGTTCATTTTGGCACTGCACAACGATTCCCGTCTCCAGGTGGGTGATGCGGACCGCAGAATCAGTGGTATTCACATGCTGTCCGCCGGCGCCTGAGGCACGGTAGGTATCAACCTTGATGTCCTCACTGCGAATTTCAAATGCTATCTCTTCATCAATTACCGGAGAGACATGGACCGAAGCGAAGGAAGTATGACGACGCTTATTGGAGTCAAAGGGAGAAATTCTCACCAGCCGGTGAATTCCCGCCTCTCCCTTCAGCAGACCATAGACAAAATTACCGGTAATCTGCAGGGTAACTGATTTGATTCCCCCCTCAGCTTCAAGCAGATCAAGGGTCTGGGCCCTGCACTGCTTTTTCTCAGCCCAGCGGAGGTACATACGAAGCAGCATCTGCACCCAGTCGCAGGCTTCAGTTCCCCCGGCCCCTGAATGGATTGTGAAATATGCACCGTTTTTGTCAAATTTTCCGTCCAGCAGGGATGCAGACCGTATAGTACGGTATGTTTCCTGAAGTTCCTGAAGGCGCTGGGAAATCTCCTCGCCATAGGCTTCAGCCTCTCCTTCCTCTGCTACAAGTTCAAGGTATTCCTCCAGCTCCTCCAAGTCCTGCTTCATCTGCTTCCAAGGGCCCATCAGATCGTTAAGATCGTTAAGATCCTGCATCACAGACTCTGCCTGCTCACGGCTGTTCCAAAAGTTGGGATCAAGGGTTTTTTTCTGGAGTTCTTCTATCTGATTCTCCTTTGCATCAGGGTCAAAGACCCCTCCAGGAATCCCAGAATATATCTCGAAGCGCTTCAAACTCCTGTTTCAGTTCATCAATCATTGGTAATTTTTCTCCTCTTAGCGGTACGCTTGTCAATTCGCAGTCCCACAGTATTCGTCCAAGCCTCCTTCGATGGAAGCTCCAGCTTCCAGAAGGGTCTGAATACCGAATGCTGGTAAATGTCCTCTTCTCCGTAAGCAGTATTGACGGTGGTGCTGTAGTTCCTGTTCATAATAAGAAACCGCTTTTTTGTATATATCCCTATCTGTGATTTATTGGAAATATCATGGATTTTCAGATACCGCACTGAATCAAGTGAAGCCCCGCTGGCAACCGGCTCAATCCTGGGAGAGTCGATGGAATGGATCTCCACAAAATCCATTCCCTCATATCCGAAGGAAAGATTCATTTCAGAGCAGAAATAAAGCTCAGCTTCTTCTTCACCGAGATTTGTAATCTGATAATCAATCTCAATTGAATTTGTCTTGAACCGGTACAGTTTTTCCAGGGCCATGGTGAAAGTTTTCTCTCCAAGCTGGAAGCAGCCTTCAGTGATAAATGAAACAGTCTTTGCCTCCTTATTGTACTGCCCTAACCGGTATATCGTCTGCTCAAGATTTCTGCATGTCCCCTGACGGTATTTTTCGGAAATATCACCATAGGGTTCAAGGAAAAAGAGGTCCACCGCACTGTTCTGGTGCACCCGTTCAGGATAACTGCTTTTTGACACCATGCAGTCATCCTGCATACATCCGGTAAAGGTATCCTGGTAATTCCAGGAAGTCACCAGATAGTCCAGTTCCTTCAGGGAAGCTCCCTTGCGGTCTATGACGACAAAAATATTCTTTCCCCGGTAAATATATTCATCCTTACCGTCAAAATCCATGTCGTAGCAGCTCAAGGACGTCGAAAAGACTCCCCGCTCACGGGTCATCTTCTCAGCTTCAATAAAGCTTCTGTGCTGCTCCTTACGAAGCACATTCCGATAAATCCCACCGGCAGCACTAGACCAGAAAAACTGGCTGCTTTGCGATTTCAGCACCTCATTATCAGCACTTTTCTTTCTTGACCTGTCCTTCCGAATCCCCGCAATGAGCCGCTGCAGGTAATGCATTCTGCAGTATGCATGGTATGACTCAGGATATCTCTTGAGCACATCATGAAAGTCCCAGTAGGGATCATGTATCACCGATGGATGGTACCATCCTGACTTAAGATAATCAAATCCCTGGGAGCATGATTTCAGCTGTTCTGAGAGAAGCACCGGAACGGAGCCGTAATGAAGCAGCAGAGTGAACAGATCATCAATGTATTCAATCATGGACCCCACATCGCTGAGCATGAATCCGGTAATCAGATCATCGGCGCTGACAAGCAGGTTCGCCGATCTGCTCTCGCTGCGGTTTACCGCTTCTGCCAGTGCGGCGGTCACTTCATCGGGGCTTTTTTTCGGGACCATAGAGCTCATGGAATTCGACGCAGGTATGATGACCATGCTTTTACCTGCATCCACCATCCGATAAGGTTCATACCAGGCTTCTTCCCGTCTTCTTCTGACCTTCTCATCTGGATCAAAGGTGATCACATAGCTGATATCGCAGCTGTTCAGGGTAGTTATCAGGCTGGGATGCCAGAAGTGTTCACTGATTAAAGCTCCCTGGGGCTTTTTTCCGAACCGCTTCCTGAGATAGGTGTTCAGCATCTCAATCTGCATGCCCCGGTCCTTTACGGGAATAAAGGGAAATGCAGGATCATAGAACCCTCCGCCTACCAGTTCCAGCTGTCCCCGTTTCATCAGGTCCTGTATCAGCATGTTGATTTCAGGGTACTGGTTTTCAAGCCATTCAAAGATGTTTCCCGAAAGATGCAGGGACAGTTTCACCTGTATTTTGGTGTACACATAGGTCAGCAGAGGCCGATAGCAGTGGTACAGGGCATATTCCAGTTCCTCTTTCGGAGTTCCAAGGGGTTTGCTGTGGTACAGACATACACCAACGTTCATACTCACCTGATCTTATGGTATTTTTCTGATGCACTTCGGCGGACAGGCCTCCATAGCCTCTTTCCGCTGTGCATAGGTGCCCTCATACTTCGTATAGGACAGGTTGTTTTCAATCCAAAACCCAGCCTCACTGAATTTCTTCTCACAGATCCTGCATCCGATGCATCCTACGGTACAGTATTTCCGTACTGCACCCCCTTTGTCAATGGAACTGCAGGCCACATAATAATCCGCATCATGGGGAATCATCCGCATCACCTTGTTTGGACAGACGGCGACGCATTTTTCACAACCGATGCAGATGTTCCTGTCAACCTGAATTCTGCCGTTCTCATCCTTGGTAATGGCATCAACAGGACATACCCTGATGCAGCTGCCTAGAGCTAGACAGCCGTACTTGCAGGTATCTGACCCCTGAAAATATAAATATGCAGCATTGCAGTCTTCAATACCCTCATAGCGGAAATCCGATGTCCGGGTCTCATCATTGCCCCAGCAGTGAACCATGGCAACATATGAGACTGATGAGAAATCAGCTTCAATTCCCATGATGGAAGCAACCTTTTGAGCAGTTTCGCTTCCACCGGGAGGACAGAGGGTCACTTCAGCGCCATGAAGTGCGATTGCCTCGGCATATGCTGAACATCCGGCAAAACCGCAGGCTCCGCAGTTTATGCCCGGCAGGGCCAGCTCGACTTCTTCAACCCTCTTATCCTTTTTTACCGAGAGCTTCTTTGACGCAGCGGCAAGTCCGAAACCGAGCAGTCCTCCAAGCAGTGATATGGAAAGAAACGCATACAGTACATTACTCATCATGGAAGCTCATCCTTATCCTAAGAGGTTAGTCAGCAGGGCCCGGTCAAAGGCCATGAAAGCCAGTGCCATCAGCCCCCCTGAGATAAACGCAGCCGGTACGCCCTTAAAGGGCTTCGGTACCGGTTTTCCGTCCATCCGTTCCCTGATGTTTGACATGAGAACAATAGCCAGCAGAAATCCCAGACCTGCGGCAATACCGCCGGTAAAGATTTCAAGGATCGTGTGCTGATTCGTTATGTTCAGCAGCGCAATCCCGAGAACCGCGCAGTTCGTGGTGATCAGGGGCAGGAAAATTCCCAGCGCCTTATACAGCGGAGGTGATATCTTCTGGATGATCATCTCAACAAGCTGGACCAGTGAAGCAATAACCAGGATAAATGCAATGGTCTGCAGGTACATCAGATCGAAGGGAACCAGTACAAAGTTGTATATCAACCAGGTGACAACCGATGCGATGGACATCACGAAGGTCACCGCAAAACCCATGCCCACTGCGCTCTCAGTGTTTTTCGACACCCCGATGAACGGACAGAGCCCAAGAAACTGGGTCAGAATAAAATTGCTGATAAATATATAGGTTATGAGAATTCCGATATAATTCATGATAGGTTCCTCCGTGATTCGCTGTACCAGTTGAAAAAGGCTTTCAGCAGCCCCATGACCAGCAGGGCCCCTGCAGAAAGGCTGAATATCCGGGCAGGTGCCTGATGAAGCAGCGGTATCCTGATAATCCCTTCAAACCCCCCGACGGGAAACAGGGTAATCGTGCCGGCACCCAGCACTTCCCGCACAAGAGCGATCAAGGTAAGGCCGAGGGCAAATCCGAGGCTCATCCCCAGTGCATCAAGCACGGAATTCTTCAGGGTGTTTCTGCTGGCAAATGCTTCGGCTCGCCCGAGAATAACGCAGTTGACCACAATGAGGGGAACAAACACGCCGAGACTTCCGTAGAGTTCCGGGGCAAATGCCTCCATCACCATCTGCACAATCGTAACGAAGGATGCAATGATGACGATGTAGGAAGGGATCCTGGCCTTTGGGGGAATGAAATTCTTCAGCAGGCTGACAAAGATATTGGATCCCAGCATGACGAACAGCACCCCTGCGCTCATTCCCAGGGCATTGACCACCTGCCCTGAAACGCCCAAAGCGGGACAGAGTCCCAGCAGAAGAACAAAAATCGGATTGTCCTTGAAAACTCCCTTGGTAAATTCCTTATTCATCCCTTCCTCCCAGGTCCTGCACAAATGACGACCCTGCAGCCAGGCCCTCAGCTATTCCCACAAAAGTAATGGTTGAACCTGATACCGCATCAGCATGGGCTGATGAAAGCTGATGGATTCTTTGGGGTATGGGGGCATCAGAACTCCCCTTCCCTTCAAACTTCTCCATATAGCTGGGGCGCTCAGCCTCCTTGCCGAGTCCCGGTGTCTCATCATTGTCAAGCAGCCGGGAGGTTATTACCGAGCCTTCTGCAAGATACCCCGCAATCAGCTGCATCGGCCCGCCGTACCCGTCGGCCCGAATCCGAAGAATATATCCAGCGGTTCTGTCCTCTTCGTCATAAAGGGGATAATAAAACTCTATCTTCTGTGCATCTGCTTCCTGCATCTCTCCTATCCGGTATTCCCCTGAGACCTGCTGGAGGGCTTCGAGGATTCTCTGTTCACGGTATGCCTCAATTCTCGGTGCAGTCACCATGTTCATCAGGGAAAGAGCAGCTGCCGCAACCGCACAGATCAGTGCAAGCTTCAATGCTATGACTGCTGTATCCTTCATGATGCACCTCCCCGTGTTTTCTTCACCCCGTAGGGCTTCGGCTGCACATACCGGTCAATCATCGGTACAAAGATGTTCATAATAATGATGGCCAGCGACACCCCCTCAGGAAGTGAACCGTATATCCTGATGAGAAAGGTCAGCGCACCTGCTCCGATGCCGTAAATGATCATCCCGCGTCGGGTAATTGGTGAAGTGACCATGTCAGTGGCCATGAACAGCGCTCCGAGAATCAGCCCTCCGCCGAATACATGGAAGAACACGCTCCCGGCGAACAGTCCCCGGGAAAAGAGGGTGCCCTCAAATACCCATATCAGCAGGGCAAAGGAAAGTATGTAGGAAACCGGAATCTCCCAAGTGACGATCCTTCGGTGCATCAGATATATCCCGCCGAGAAGCAGCAGGAATGCCGAAACCTCACCGATCGAACCAGGAATATTTCCGAAAAAGAGATCCGCATGATAGGGAGAGACTGCAATTCCCGCACTGTTGAACCAGGATGATACTGCCTCGCCCATGGCGCTGAAAGAATACCCTATGTCCCCGAGATATCCCAGAGAGCTGCCGCCCTCTCCCGCAACATCCATCAGGCCGGTCTTTACCGCTCCCAGGGGTGTAGCGGAGCTGACGGAATCAGCGGCAGCCCAGCTGGAAGGAACCTTCCAGGCATTCATGCCGGAGGTCCATGAAAAGAAGACAAACGCCCTCCCTGCAAGGGCAGGGTTCATCCAGTTTGCCCCCAGTCCTCCGAATGCCCATTTCACCACCGCCACAGCAAATACGGAAGCGACCACAGGAATGAACAGCGGAACCAAAGGAGGCATGTTGTACCCGATTAACAAACCGGTGAGCACGGCGCTTCCGTCAGAAAGGGTCTTCCTGTTCATCAGCCGTGCTGCAGCATACTCAGCAGCAGCGGATGCGGCAATTGACAGCAGAATCACCAGCAGGGAGCGGACTCCAAATACATAGACTCCCCATATCCCTGCAGGGACAAGCGCCAGGCTTACATGCCACATGATGCCTGCAGTGGTGTCGGAGTGACGTATCTGCGGAGAACTTTCAACAATAAATCTGGTTTCTTCACTCATGATGACAGGTTCCTCAACATTCGTTTTCCAAGCCGCATACCCTGAACCAGGTGTATTTTAGCAGGGCAGCTGTAGGAGCAGCATCCGCACTCCTTGCAGTCCAAAAGCCATGCATCCTTTGCTTCCTGGTACAGACCTCGGTCTATCAGATGGTACAGCCTGGTCGGCTGCAGTCCCATAGGGCAGGACCGCACGCACCGGCCGCATGATATGCAGGGAGTCTCCACCCCCTCCTGCACCTGCTTCCGTGTCAGGGCAAGTATTCCCGAGGTTCCCTTCATCACCGGAGTGTCCAGGTCATACACCGCAAACCCCATCATCGGTCCGCCGGCTACTACCTTGCAGGGCTCTTCGGAAAACCCTCCCGCCTGCTCAATAAGCATCCGAAAGGGGGTACCCACCTTCGCCCGAATATTCATTGGGCGGCTGACAGCCTCACCTGATACAGTTACAATTCGCTCAAAAAGGGGCTTTTTTCTCCGAACTGCTTCAAATACCGCAAAGGCTGTTCCAACATTGGTCACTACGGTCCCAACATCAATGGGAAGCCCCCCCGACGGGACTTCTTTGCCCGTGACCGCCTCAATGAGCTGTTTCTCATCTCCCTGGGGATACATCACCTTCAGGGGCTGCACCGCATAGGTATAACCCTGTGCCGCGGCAGCACCCTCAACAGCCTTCATTGCATCAGGCTTGTTCGCCTCAATTCCGATGATCACTGATTTCGCACCGGTCATGCGCTGTATATAGGAAATTCCCTCAAGCAGCTCACCGGCATGTTCTATCATCAGCCGATTGTCGGCGTTGAGGTAGGGTTCGCATTCCACACCGTTGATGATCAGCACGTCTGCATGTTTTCCCTTGGGCACCTTGAACTTAACATGGGCAGGAAAAGCTGCTCCCCCCAAACCGGCGATACCGCACTTCTTGACAATATCAAGGAGTTCTTCGGGTGACAGTTTTTCCGCCTCGCCCTCGGTTAGGACCGACTCCTGGAACGAAGAGCCGGGATCAACGGCAATGACTGCCGCAGGAACTGAGAATCCAGCAGGAATAAAGATGTTGCGGATTTCCTTCACCTCGCCGCCGAGGGGGGTGTGAATATGTGCGGAAATAAATCCGCTTGCCTCTGCAATTATATCTCCGGCGTTCACCACGTCTCCCTTTGAAACTGCTGCGGATGCCGGAGTTCCCAGGTGCTGGGAAAAGGGTACGGTAATAACTTCCGGGTCCGGGCATAGGGAAATGGGCTGCCCTTCAGTTAAGCGCTTTTTATCAGGAGGATGTATGCCTCCGCGCCTGAAAGTCCTCTGTTTCAGCATGGGCTGTAGGTCTCCTTAGATTTCTGCACGTAGGAATCCATTATAAGGATAGAGCACCGCTCTGTAAACAGCTGAGCCCTTTCTCTTGTGCGCGGCAGAGACTTCTTCTATACTATGGAAAAAGGAGTCCGGTATTCCATGAAGATACTTCTGCTCAATGGTGATGCATCATCAGGCTGCGACACCATCGTCTCTGCATTTTGCCAGGACTTGCCGTCACAGCACCAGGTTTCTTTCTTCACACTGCGGAGCATGAAGCTTCACAGCTGCTGCGGATGCTGGACCTGCTGGGTTAAGACCCCGGGAAGATGCGTTTTCAGCGACGGTATGGGTGACATCTATCCCCTGATCCCTTCTGCAGATCTTCTGGTGTTTCTTACCCCGGTGCAGCTGGGATTTCCCACCTCCCTGATAAAAGCCTTTCAGGACCGCTGCATACCGATGATACACCCCTATTTTTCCATCATAGACGGCGAGTTTCACCACCGCAGGAGGTATCCGAAGTATCCACGCATCGGGCTGCTGCTTAAGGGGTATGAATCACTCACCTCCCCCCAGCTTGACATGCTCACCGAAATATACCGGAGGTACTGCATCAACCTGCATACCTCCCTGTCATTTGTCCTTTCTGCTGACTCATCCGTCGAGGAGGTGCTTCATGAAGCTTCTGGCAGTTAACGGTTCGCCCCGAGCAGCATCATCCAATACGGAAATCCTCCTGAATGCCTTCTCCAGCGGTTTTTTAGAGAATTCCCAACATGAAATCTCCCGCGGATACATCACCCGCCCTGATGAGCTTCTTGAGCTGTACGGCAATGCAGATCATGTGATAATTGCCTTTCCCCTCTATACCGATGCGATGCCCGCACAGGTGCTGGAATTTCTTGAAGTGATATCACAGCAACGGGGGCACAAGACACTGGGGTGGATCATCCAGTCTGGATTTCCTGAATCCTGCCACAGCTTGCCTGTCACGCGGTACCTTGAATCACTTGCTGCACAGCTTGGCCATGACTGCTCAGGAACGGTCATCAAGGGAGGAGTCGAGGGCATCCAGGTGAAACCCCGCTGGATGGTCCGGCCGCTTCTCAAAGCTTTTTTCCAGCTTGGACGTTCATACTCCCTTGATGGAAGATTCTGCGAAGAGATGGTGAAAAGACTGCATCGACCCGAGAAACTGCATCCCCTTGCAGCTGCATGGTTCCGGGCATTGATCGCCCTGGGTATCCCTGACACCTACTGGAGGGTCATGCTGAAGAAGCACGGCGCCCATACCGGACGGTTTGATGCCCCATACCTGTGATATTACCGGTATTTTCCCTGCAGACAGTTCCATAAACTCCATTCTCTGTATATGATAGTCCTCAGTATGGACAATCTCTTTCGTAAGATGATCTGGAAATTAAAAGGAAAACACGTCTACGCACTGGTAGGAAGAAGCGGAACAGGAAAAAGTTTCCGTTCAAAACTGGTAGCTGAAAAATACGGCATCGAAATGATTGTTGATGACGGCCTGCTGATTATGGGAGATAAGATCATTGCAGGGAAGTCTGCAAAACGGGAGCAGGTATTCCTTAAGGCGATCAAGACTGCCCTCTTTGACAATGACGAACAGCGGCAGGAAGTCATTGATTCCCTGCAGAAGCATTCCTTCAAGCGGATTTTAATCCTTGGAACATCCGAGAGAATGGTGGTGAAAATTGCCTCCCGACTGAAGCTTCCCGCCCCCTCAAAGGTGTTCAAAATTGAGGAGTTTGCCAGCAAGGAGGAAATCGAAACGGCCATTCAGATCCGCAGCAGCGAAGGCAAGCATGTAATCCCTGTTCCTACCATTGAGATTACCAGGAACTATCCCCAGATTGTATACGACTCCATGCGGATTTTCTTCAAGAAGCGCCTGCCGGTACCCTGGAAGAAAAAAGTCTTTGAGAAGACCATTGTCAGGCCCGAATTCGGTAAACGGGGAAAAATCACTATCTCAGAAGCTGCCCTTGGGCAGATGGTGGTCCACTGCCTTGATGAATTCGATGAGACTATCAAGGTGAAGAAAGTGCTGGTGAAGCATGACGCAGAAGGATACATCCTGACAGTAAAGCTGAAAGTTCCGATGAAATCCCAGATCTCAGGAATTCTCAAGGAACTGCAGCAGTACATAGCCGACAGCCTGGAGCGGTACGGAGGGGTCATTGTCTCACAAATCCATATAGAAATTGACGACTGGGTCTAATTTTCCTTCTGGGGTGCGGTTTTCTTCTTCCTGCTTCGTCTTCTTCCGCCAGGACGCCTTCCAGACCCCTGCCTTTGGACCGGGACCTTCGGTTTGCGTACCGCATGCTTCGGCACCTTGATATCCTCGTCAATAAAAAAGAGGGCTGTCGCCTTCTCCACCTCAATGTTGGGCGGAGTAATCGGCTGTATCAGCCGCTTGATGTCCTTGAAGAGATCCCGGAACAGCTCAGTGGTGCTTTCATACTCGTCAGGAATAAGCAGAAAGGGCTTCACCAGATGATAGAGCATCTTCTCTCGCTGCACACTCTGTGATGATTCAACATACCCGTCAAGCTCACCAAGGGACGAATAAAGCGCATCGGTAATTCCCTGACTTCGTCCAGAGAGCATCAGTTCATCCAGCACCGGGAGCATATGCACCAGCAGCTGCTTTTTCATAAGCATCTGGAATATCTGCTGGGACTTTCCTGAAGCAAGAAGTTTGAAGACTTCCTCGGTCATCCGGGATGAAGAGGCCCTGACAAGCTCGCTGCTGTGTCTTCGGATTGCCCGTTTCAGTGAGAATTTCATAGAAAACCCGGTTATTGCAGCATATTTAATGCCCCGAACCATTCTCACGGGATCCTCAAGAAAGGTCTTTTCCAGCGGAACCACTGATCGTATGATCCGGCTGTGAAAATCCTTCATGCCTCCAACATAATCTACCACCAGCTGCTTTATAGGACAGTAGTAGAGGGCATTGACGGAAAAATCCCGCCTGAAAGCATCCTCCAGGATTGTTCCATACATATTGCTGTCAGTCTCCGAGTCCCCCGAGCGGAACGTGGAAACTTCATAAATCTTATCGGGATAGTGGATATGCACAAGCTTGAAGCGCCGGCCGATAATCCGTGAATTCCAGAACAGTTTCTTGATCTGCCTCGGATGGGCGGAGGTTGAGATATCGAAATCCTTCGGCGTTCTTCCCTGCAGGAGGTCACGGACAGCTCCACCTACAATATAGGCCTCATATTCCGATTCCTGAAGTCTCCGTACAATTGCGACTGCCTTTTCATCGATGAGCGCCGGGTTTATGCCGTGCTCATCGGCGGTAAATACCTTTGCAACTTTTCTCTGTCTGCCTGATTCATCTGAAATATATCGTAGTAGCATATTGTTTTCTGTACAGATTCACCAATATTGATGATAACCCTTTAATGAGATAGTATACTGTAATACTGAACGGGCCTGCACTTCAAGTACCTTCAGCCCGAAGTAAAGGAGTGTTTTTCATGATTGTACCCCGAGTGCTCAAAGGATTTCGAGATTCCCTACCCCGGCAGGAGCTTGCACGCCGTAAAACCGTCGGACTGCTGGCCGAGGCCTTTGAATCCTTCGGGTTTGTACCCATCGATACACCAGTTCTTGAATACCGGGAGGTGCTGCTCGGAAAAGGCGGCGGAGAGACGGACAAGCAGGTCTACAGCTTCACAGACCACGGCGGCAGGGATGTGGCCATGCGGTTTGACCTCACCGTCCCTTTTGCACGGTACATGGCATCCCATGTCAATGAACTTTCCCTTCCCTTTAAACGATACCACATCGACAAGGTGTGGAGGGGCGAGAACACCCAGAAGGGACGCTACCGGGAATTCTATCAGTGCGATTTCGATATTGTCGGTGCAGATCATGTATCCGCCGACTTTGAAATACTGTTTTTGATGTATTCAGCCCTGAAGCATATCGGCATCCCTTCCTTTCATATCCATGTGTCCCACCGTGGCATCTTCAATGCATTCCTGGAGAAGCTGGGTCTTCTTGACCGCTCAGCCGATATTCTCCGGATTGTTGACAAGCTGCAGAAAGTCGGTGAAGAAGCTGTCTCCGCACAGCTTCAGGAGCTTGTATCCCCCCGGGATGCCGAGTCGGTACTTCAGTTCATCGGTGCCTCCGGCACCCCTGAGGATGTTCTTGATACCTTGAAATCCCTCTGCGGTGAGGACCAAGAGCACATCATCCGGCTGGAGCAGCTGCTTGCTGCAGCCCGCAGCGCAGGATGCATTGATGCCGTGGTCCTGAATCCTTCGATTACCCGCGGCCTTGACTACTACACCGGTGTTGTCTTTGAGACATTCTTAGACGACCTTCCAGGCATCGGGTCCATCTGTTCCGGAGGAAGGTACAACGACCTGGCATCACTCTATACAAAGCACCATCTCCCCGGTGTAGGAGCATCCATTGGTCTGGATCGGCTCGCTGCAGCCCTTGAGGAGCTTACGGACGCAGAAACCCGCAGCAGCTGCAGCGATATTCTGATCCTGTGCCTGGATGAAAATCACATGGGGTTCTACCAGAAAACTGCAGCAGACCTTCGCCGTCAGGGCCTGAACACCGAAGTGTTTCTGACTAAGAAGAAACTGCAGCAGCAGTTCAGCTATGCAGAGAAGCAGATGATACCCCTGGCGCTGCTGCTCGGTGAAGATGAGATCACTTCAGGAGGCTGTTCGCTCAAGGACCTGAAACGCAGAGAGCAGTACCGCCTTGATACTATGGACTCCCTGGCCCAGCGGTGCAGGGAACTTTTGGACGGTGACCATGCCTAGGTCAGGACTTCAGCTTCCGGTTTACACCCAGCGGGAGAAAATTCTCAAAGGCCTTGAACAGAGCCAGGTTATTGTGGTGGAAAGTCCCACAGGTTCCGGGAAGACCACCCAGCTTCCGATCATCCTCTATGAAGCAGGATATGCACAATCCGGGGTAATCGGGGTAACCCAGCCGAGACGGATTGCCGCTGTCTCGGTAAGTGAATTCATAGCACGGCAGCTTGATGTCCCGATTGCATCAACCGTGGGATACAAGATGCGCTTCTACGATGAAACCTCTCCGGCTACCCGAATCAAGGTCCTTACCGACGGCATGCTGCTGCAGGAAATGAAGCTTGACCCGATGCTTTCACAGTATTCTGTCATCATGGTTGATGAAGCCCATGAACGAAGCCTGAACATTGATTTCATACTCGGTCTGCTGAAGGAAATTCTCAAGCAGCGAAGTGAACTGAAGGTAATTATCTCATCTGCCACCATCAATCCCAAGACCTTTTCCCGGTATTTTGACAACTGCCCGATCATACATATTGATTCTCAGATGTACCCGGTCCAGGTCTCCTACTGCCCCCCTGAGCGCTCTGAAGAGGAGGCGCTCTATGATGCCGTTGTAAAAGCAGCAGAGGATCATATCAAGGAGGGGCGAAGCGGGGACATCCTGGTATTTTTCAGCGGAGAGAAGCAGATTTCAGACTGCCTGGAGCGCCTCGACCAGAGCAGTTTCAGCTCCAGGATGCACCTCATTCCGCTGTTCGGCCGCCTCTCCAAGGAGCTGCAGGACCGGGTGTTCATACCGGCCCCTGAGGGCAGAACCAAGATCGTGGTGTCAACCAATATCGCTGAGACCAGCATAACCATTGACGGAATCACCATGGTCATTGATTCAGGATTGGCAAAACTGAACTACTACAATCCCGCAACCTTCACCTCTTCACTTATTGAAATGCCGATTTCCAAAGCATCAGCACGACAAAGAATGGGCCGGGCAGGACGCACAGCCCCAGGGATCTGCCTGAGGCTCTATACAAAACGTGACCTTGAGATGCGGGAACAGTACACCTCCGAGGAAATTATCCGAACAGACCTGTCCGAGGTGCTTCTGCGGATGACGGAACTGGGCATCAGAGACTACAAAGGTTTCGACTACCTGACCAGACCTTCCAGCAGCGCAGTTGATTCTGCTGTACGTACCCTTTTGATGCTTTCGGCGATTGATGAGCACCACCGGCTGACCGATATCGGCCGGAACATGGCGATGTTCCCCCTCTCCCCCAGACATGGCCGGATCATCATTGAAGCTCTCATGAAATATCCCCATGTTCTTGAGGAGACAATCACCGCGGCATCCTTTCTCTCCGCACGGTCTCCCTTCATCCTTACTCCGGGGAAAGAGATTGAATCTCGCCATGCCCACCATCGATTCTACCATCCCATGGGTGATTTTGCATCCTATCTCCAGCTCTATGGAAGCTACCGCGCCCTGCTGGGAAAAAAGCAGCAGGAGCAGTTCTGCACCGAAAGCCATTTAGACATGCAGGTGATGGATGAAATACTTCATATTTCTGATCAGCTGACGGAAATTCTCTCGGAGAAACAGATTCCCGTTCTTTCCGGAGGCTCCCATCATGACTACTTGTGCTGCATCGCCTCCGGGATGGTCCAGTTTGTCTGTGTCCGTGCAGGCAGCCGGGAAACTTACCGAAGCGTTACCGCTGAAAGGATAAAAATTCATCCGGGATCGGTGCTCTTCGGTGTTTCACCGGAGTTCATCGTAGCCGGGGAAATCATGAAGACCTCCCGCATGTATGCAAGGGTCGTATCTCCCCTGAAGGTCCAATGGCTTGATGATATCCTCCCGGGCCTGAAGGATATGCTGAAGAAGTCAGGACAACGCAGAACAAAGCAGGAAAAAAGCGACAGTTCATCGGGGGCATCGGTGATGCTTTGGGGCAGTCAGTTCCAGAT
>PWNW01000357.1 GCA_003557605.1 Spirochaetaceae bacterium | reverse complement strand
GACCTTTGCGCTTATTTTCGTCGGAGTGTGGAGACAGACTCCCTATGTGATGATCCTCTATTTGGCAGGTCTTAAAAATGTACCGACAGAATATGTGGAAGCTGCAAGCGTCGACGGGGCAAGCTGGATGCAGCGGTTCACCAAAATCATCATTCCCATGCTCGCACCTGCAACGATAGTTGCCATGACAATCAGTGTGATCGACTCCCTGCGTGCTTTTGACATTATCTATGTGATGACAAATACCCAGGCAAGGGCGGCGGAGGTGCTTGCTACCTACATGTATTCGAATGCATTCCAGTTCTATAATTTCGGGTACGGCAGCGCCATAGCGGTGATACAGTTTGTGATTACCTTCGGGTTTATAATTCTGTATTTGAGCAATACCATGACGAAACAGGAAAACCGGTAGGAGCACGCATATGATATCAAAAGATTCAGCCGGTTTAAGGATCAGGTTTTATATTATTTCCACTCTCCTTGTGGTCTTCTGGCTGCTGCCCCTGGTCATTGCAGGCTTTACTGCAATGAAGACCATGGATGAGTTTATGTCCAATCCCTACATGTGGGCACCCCCGGAGAGATGGACACTGGAGAACTTCAGCACCGTCTGGACCAGGGTCGGGATGTGGCGGTATATGCTCAATACGGTATTCATCTCATCCATGTCGGTAGCTGGAACGCTCTTCGTCTCCAGCCTTTCAGCATTTGCCCTTTCGTTCTACACATTCCGGATGAACAAACCCATTCTGTTCCTGTTTGTGGCAGGGATGCTGCTTCCCTTTCAGATGCTGATGATACCGGTGTTCCGGTTTTCCGACGCCGTAGGACTGCTGAATACCTATCAGGGAATCATACTCTTTCATGTGGCATTTCAAATCGGGTTCTGCACGTTTTTTCTCTGCAACTTCATGAAGACCGTTCCGTTCTCCCTCTTTGAAGCGGCAAAGATAGACGGTGCCAATGACCTGTATATTTACGGGAAGATCATGATGCCCTTAAGTCTTCCTGCTCTTGCTGCCCTTGGGGTGCTTGAATTTACCTGGATATGGAACGACCTGCTTTGGTCGCTGATTCTGCTTCAGAGCGACAGGCTGAAACCCATAACTTTGGGCCTGGCGAATATGCAGGGGCAGTACATCACCCAGTACAACCTCATGGCGGCGGGATCCATCCTGGCGGCTTCTGTTCCACTTATCGTATTTCTCATGTTTCAGAGGTATTTCATAGAAGGACTCACGGTAGGTGCAGAAAAGGGGTAACTCCTCCCGGAAAAATCAAAAAATGCTTTGTTTTCTCCTAATACCTTATTAAATTAATAATAGAAATACGAGGTAAGGAGGATACCAGTATGGCATTTACTACACCCGCACTTCCCTATGCATATGATGCATTGGAACCCTATATTGATGCAGCAACCATGGAAATTCATCATGACAAGCACCATACCGCTTATACCGCAAAGCTGAATGCGGCGTTGGAAGGCACTGGATACACATCCAGGCCTATTGAAGAACTGATCAAGGGGCTTGACGGGCTTCCTGATGATCTCAAGACTGCAGTAAGAAACAACGGAGGAGGACATTACAATCACATACTGTTCTGGAACTGGATGTCCACTGACGGGGGAGGTTCTCCTGTCGGAAAGATTGCAGAAGCAATTGATGCAGATTTTGGAAATTTTGACACCTTTGCATCCCAGTTTGCTTCTGCGGCGGCAGGACAGTTCGGCAGCGGATGGGCATGGCTTGTACGCAACCAGAACGGCAGGCTTCAGGTTGTCAGTACCGCAAATCAAGATAATCCGCTGACCCATGGACTCGTACCTCTGCTGGGTATTGATGTCTGGGAGCATGCCTACTATCTCAAGTATCAGAACAGACGTCCGGAATATATTGAAAACTTTTTTCATGTTATCAACTGGGAACAGGTAAACAACCTGTATGCAGCAGCTCTCTAGTCTCTTCTTTCCCATGCCCCGGGTATTGAAACCCGGGACATGGGTTTTTTTCTGTACATCAAAATAATCAAAGGGTAAAAAAGATATTCGCGGTTCTTGCATTCTTTAGAAAACATACTACAATGTATGATCATTCACTTGGTTGAAGATACGGGGTGCATATGGAACTGGCAGGAGAACCTCTGTCTGAACAGCTGAACCGCATTGTTTCGCTCAATGGTACTGATGAAGGGTTTTTTGTCCTGGCCCTGCATGCATTCATTGAAGCCTATGCCGATGCCTTTTCTCAGGACATTCAGGTATGCGATAAGTTCTATGAAAAGCTTCATCTGCTCTATTGCCACCTCGGGTGGCAGAACAAGAAACCTAAATTGCTGGGTCTCCTCTGTCGGGAGCATGGAGTCACCAACGAGGTACGACACAGGTTCACCAAGCTTTCGCAGGAGGAAGCTCTGGGAGCTGCAAGGAACTTCCTTGAATTCTGCAATGATGTAAGTCTGCATGATGCAAGGCTTGAAGTTCTCCGGGAGGGACTGATCCTCTGGAATGAAAAGAAGACTCCTATAGAGCGGATGCAGGAGATGGTGAAGCTCCGAAACAAGGTACGGATGTATGAAAAGGAGCATGATACGCTGTATCAGGCTGCAGCTAAGTCAAATACTTCACAGGAAGAGATGCGGGAACTTCAAACCCAGCTTATAAAGGCGAGGCAGCAGAATGAAGTTCTTCAAAAGAGACATGAGTCAAAAAAGAATAAAAGCGACCGTTTACGAAAGGAGCTTCATGAATCGAAGCAGATAATGAAAGAGCTTTCTGAAAAGATACAGCAGTTGGAGATCAGCAGAGCATATCGTGTGTATGTACAGCGGTATACGGCATATACCAGGACGCGGGGGGAATATGAGCGAAGCATCATACGCATGACCCCGGAACAGACCAGGGCAGCAGAGAGAATCAGGGAAACCGGTGATTATCTGATTCGCGGCCCTGCAGGAACCGGGAAAACTCTGGTGCTGCTTCATGCCCTTGATCAGCAGCTTTCTCTGCATGATGCAAGTCTTGGATTTTCAGATCATGAACGTCTGGTGCTGCTCACGTATACCAATTCCCTGGTGCGGTTTAATGCGTATCTCTCCCAAATACTCAGGAAAAGGACCGTCGAGCCGTCTATTGAAACGGTTGATGCCTTTTTTATTCACATACTGGAGCACATTGACAGTTCCTACACCGTTGATTACCGCATCATTTCAGAGCTGCTCAGCGACGTGGAGGTCTCTTTTTTCAGCGATAAGGAACTGGTCTCCGAGATAGAGGATGGAATCTACGGCCGAAATCTCGACATGCAGACCTATGTATTTGAACCTGGGGGAAGAACTGGACTGAAAGGGACCTTGTCAAGAAAGCAGAAGGAGCAGGTATGGGAGATTGCAGAGCATCTGCGGTCTCAGATGCTGAAGATGAAGCAGTTTTCTAGAAACTTCAGCAGACTGGTCCTCCTGGAAGCTCTTTCAGAAAACAGCGAACTTGCCCAGAAACTTTCGGTACGGAGGCTGTTTGTCGATGAAGTGCAGGACCTGTCACCGATTGAAACGAAGCTGCTTGGCATGCTTTCTGCTGCAGGAGTGGTTCTTGCAGGTGATGAGCAGCAGGCAATTTACCAAGCTGGATTCAGTTTTAGAAAAATGGGAGTCAACATTATTGGGAGATCAATTCTGCTGTCGGGCAATTACCGAAACACCAGACAGATCAGTATGCTGGCAGAAATCTACCGGAATATTTCAGGAATTGCCCCAAAGTCAAGCAATCCATATGCCTTCAGGGAGGGGCCTTCGCCGGAGCTCTGGCAGGAACCTGATGAAGAAGCTTTGATGCAGGCCCTGAAACAGCGGATTCAGTTTTTCATTGACATACTGGATTATGATCAGGAAAACATCGCAGTCCTTGTGCCCCAGAATGCATCGGTGAAGCAGACTGCGGCACGGCTTGAATCATACGGGTATCAAACACATGACATCAGGCAGTCTGACTTTGATTTTCATGATACTCCGGGGATTCGGGTTTCAACCTTCCATTCTGCCAAGGGTGTGGAGTTCCCCGTTGTAATGCTCTATATACCGAAGCTCCCGATATCTACCAGGATTTCCCGGGAGACAGCGGAAAAAGCATGCAGGAACTTGGTCTATATGGCTATGACCAGGGCCATGGAGAACCTGCAGGTCTATTTACTGTGCGAACCGGACCAGCAGGCGGTATCAGAAATTGCCGATGCATTTCAGCAGTACAAGTGCCTTGAGGCAGAAAAAGACCAGGCTGATCTAAAGAAAATCAAACGGTAAAGTAGGCAAATCCAAGAAGTGAAACAAAAAACAAGGTGATGAACACTGTTACCTGGTTAAAGCTGAACTTAAAAATCCTGACTCCGGCTAAAACCCCTCCAATTTTCTGCACCACCATATAATACATTCCGACCCCTATTGCCAGTGTGAGAAAGAACGTAAGAATTTTCTGAAATCCAAGTGCGCCCTGTGCTGAATACTGACTTCCGTACATCAGAGAAACAGCCTGACTTCCAAATATTCCCCCGACTAAAATTGCCGCACCGAAAAGCAGGGAAATCCCTGATACATATGGGTCCATTTTCGGGCTCTTCTTGAGAGTCGGCGTGCCGAAGAGTATGGTAGAGTACTTCACAAATGAAAGAATGGTACCGAAATTTATCAGGTACAAACCGATTTCTGCAAGGTTCCCCTGCACCCCGGCGGTGATAAAGTACTTCGATATGCTGCCGTTAAAAAACGGTGCTCCTGTGATGCCCAGAACACCGGCAAGGGTGGCAATACCGATGATCGGCATTCGCCGGAGCACTCCCCGTATTTCGCTGTATGATCGGGTTCCGTATTCCTCAATAATGATGCCGGCAGAAAGGAAGAGAAGCCCCTTAAACAGCGCATGGTTGATAATATGGTACATGCCGCCCCAGAAGGCCACTTCTGTTCCCATATGCAGTCCCATGACGATAAGACCAACCTGGCTTACCGTATGATACGCCAGAATGAGTTTGATGTCCTTCTGGGCAATGGCCAGCAGGAATCCTGCAACTGAAGTGAGGAACCCCAGGATGAGAAAAAACATACTGGCGTCAATTGCCGGAGAAAACACAGTATTGAGTCTGATGAGCAGGTACACACCCACTTTCACCTGAATGCCTGAAAGAACCGCTGATACAATCGCAGGGGCGCTGGGAGCTCCATGAGCTCTGGGAAGCCATCCGAAAAGGGGAAGCAGCGCCGCCTTCAATGATACTGCAGTCATGATCATTGCATAGGGGATGATGACTGAACGGGGATTAGAGAGTTCAGAGATCCGCTGCTCCAGTACTGCCAGGTCCAGCACGCCGGTTATCCGGTAGATGTATGCAATGCCCAGCATCATGAAGGCCATGGCGATAAAGTTCATCATAATGTACAGCATGGCATCATACACCGACTGCTTGTCCTGCTTGTACATGATCAGAATGGCTACGGCGATCATTCCAAGTTCCATGATGACATAGATATTGAACAAATCTCCGCTGAGAAATACGCCGAAGAGGGCCCCTTCAAGCATGAGAAAGATAAAAATAAAGGTTTTATCCATATAGGCTGCACGGGTTGAAAAGAGATAGGTGCAGCTGAAAAAACACGCTGTAAGCATGACCATGGGTGCAGAAAGGCTGTCTGCAGCAAGTTTAATTGCTACTGTTTCCGGCCAGAACGCTACAAACTGTATGATATCTGCTGTCCAGCGTACATGAATGAAAATATTCACAGCAAGTACGGAAACTGCAAGATTTCCCAGAAGCATCACAGCATGATACCATCGGGTAGGAAGGAAGTAAGTAACTGCACCGATGATCACCGGGAGAAATACAAAGACGTGCAGCGGAATCAGTGGAATGGTCATCAGTCCTCCAGCCTTCTTATCAGTATTTTCCAGTCAGCAGTTCCATAGCGGTACACTACCCGCATGTACATAGCAAGGCACATTGCCACGACCGACACCCCGATTACAATAGCAGTGATCATCAGCGCCTGGGGTACCGGGTCAGCCATCTGTTCGACCGCTGTTCCGCTGATTGGTGATCTGGAGCCTTCCTGAAAGTTTGCCGTCATAAAAAATGTAATTGCAGCTACATCCATGATGCCTACAGACATGATTGTTTTAATGATGTTCCTCTGGGTCATAGCGCCGTAGAGTCCAGTAAAAAACAAGGCTACAGCAAGATCAGAGACGGTCAGTCCTGTGATAAATTCTGCTACAGACGCCATGTTTTGCCCACTCCTTGAAAAAACGCAAAGCGAAGAATGGCAACACCGATTTCCATTCCCACTTGAAAACCAATAAGCACATTCATGACAAGAAGATAAAGAGAACGATACTCAGGAAATCTATGAATAAATCCAGTGAACAGAAACACCATCGGGGTAAGAAGGATCAGTGCGATAAATATGCGCTGAAACATATGCATCTTTTCACTGTTCACATCGTGGACCGGGTATACAACATACCTCGCGATAAACAGCGCCGCAAGCACACTTCCTCCCTGAAATCCTCCACCCGGGGTATGATGACCGTTGAGTATGATGAAAAACCCGAGAAGAAGCATGAAAGGGTAGAGGAACCCTATCACCACTTCAAGGACTAATGACTGCTCAGGGATGTCATGTTCAATCATGAGATGCTGTCCTTTTTTTCACTGGGGTGTCGTCCTTCAGTTCATGGGGAGCCGGGAGAAACTGCTTCATGCCGATGATTGCGGTAAGCAGGATGAGTACTTCAAACATAGTGTCATACATACGGTAGTTGAGAAGGATTGCGGTAACCGCATTTGTTGTCCCGCAGTCCTCTTCATAATTCCTGACTATATACTCAAACAGTATCGGCTGCTGCTGTTCAAAGTGTACCTGGGATATCAGGGTTACTATGATGAATACCGCAGTTATCAGGAGTGCTGAAAGAAGGAATCTCATGGCTGCTCCTCCCCAAGGTCATGGCGGACTATGTTGACCCTTGATTCGGTGCCATGGAACTGAAACATCATCTCGAGCTCCTCAAGTACATAGCTTTCTGAGGACCCATGAGCTGAAATTCCTGTTTTCTCCTCAGTTATGACCAGATCAAAGGCGGGATACTTCAGTGCTTCCTCCAGGGACTTTTCAGAGAAAACAATTTGAGGTTCAAATTCTCTTCGCTGAAAGAATTTCCGTATTTCCCGAATTGCCCGCATACGCCCCATATACCCGAGATACGCATCGGTCATTCTGTAGTTATGTCCCTCAGCAAGCACAGCAATGGTGTACACCTTGTTCCGTTTCAGTGAAGCCAGATACAGCAGGGCAACAAGGCCGCTTCCAATAGCGGCCTCTGCAATTGCCAGTTCCGGAGCGGCAAAGAGCAGATACAGGAATGCTCCCAGCAGGGAAAGGACAGTCAGGTGGATGACAGCCAGGCTGAGCATGGAACTGTGAATAGCCAGCAGAGCAAACACAATCATCAGCAGAATGGTAATAGTCTCAACCATCGGACTGTACCTCCTGTTTTTTCGGCGTATCAGTGACTGTTCTGCTTCGGTATCCGCTGATCCAGGCAGACCGGACAATTGCATGAGCACCGGATGATACCGTAAGGAGTTCAAATATTAATATGATGAAAAGTTTGAGAGACAGAATGGAAAATCCTGCAATGCACATTGCTCCGACGGTAATGGTTACAAACCCCATGGCTTCAACTTTTGAGGTTACCACGCTTCGTGAATAGAAACTGTCGAGGCGGAGTACGGCATAAACACCGAATCCGGAAATAATCAGTCCGATGAACACCAGAATCTGTCCGATAACTACCAAGATGCCGGAAACTGCCTCCATGGGACCCTCTCCTATACCAGACCGCGACGTTCAATATACCGCGCAAGCAGTACAGTTACCAGAAACCCAAGCACGGAAAAAAGCATTGCCAGGTCTAACAGATAGTTCTCCGGAATGGATACTGCCGTGATGATTACCGCTAAGGTGATTTTGCTTGCCCCGAGACCGATTCCGAGGAGACGGTCCCAGACAGTAGGTCCAATCACTGCGCGGACAAGACTCCCTAGGGTTGAAAGTATGAGCAGGGTGAGTGCGATAGTAAGAAAATTCACCTCGTATCCTCCTGATGGTCTTTATTAGAGGAAGGCAGCAGGACGCGTTCGAAACTGCCTTTGATCATTTCTCCTGCTTCTTCCGCATCTGTGGTGGAGCATTCAATCCAGACTACTTTAAAACGGCCGGGAGAATAGTCGATCGTCACGGTGCCTGGTGTAAGGGTAATAGCGCTTGCGACCAGGGTGCCGAGCATAGGGTCATGAATTTCCGTCGGAAGGTCCACTACCCCGACATTGATTCTGTCGGTGACGGTTATATAGATTGCGTGCAGTCCTGAACGGAAAATTTCTACGATTAACACCAGAACATACCGTATCAACGTAAGAACAGATATACGGTACTGCTTCTGGTAGGAGCGGCGGAGAAACATGCGGTTTGTAAGGACCAGCGCCAGGGTGCCGAGAACTGTTCCCTGAATAATTGTCTGAAGGGAAAAGGATTCACTCCAAATGCACCACACCAGCACCAGCACAGCGATAATGGGAAGCGCCTGCAGAATCCGGGAAATGAACCGTTTCATAAGTGAATGAATAATTGCATATACTGGATTGACTTGTCAATAGAGCCCTGAAAGGCTGATTTCGGTTGACATCTACTGATGAGGTGCTTTATGATCATCTCATGCTGAAGGAAGTACTGTCTGTAAATCTTGTAACAACTGACCTCCAGGGGAAGGATAAACGGGAAATTATCACCAACCTGCTGAACTTACTTGATGCCTCAGGGAAGGTGAAGGATTATGACATGGCCCTTCGTGATCTGTTGGAGCATGAAGCTGGTATGTCCACGGGAATGGAAAACGGCATAGCAATACCCCATGCAAAAAGCGATGCAGTTGATGAGCTTATTGCCGCAGTGGGGATTTCTAAGAAAAAGATAAACTTTGAATGCCTCGACCGCAGACCTGCCCAGATTTTCATTATGACTCTCTCACCCAAGGATGCAGGGGGACCTCATGTGCAGTTCCTTGCTGAAATCGGAAAACTGCTCAGGGACAGAAAAAAGCGCAAAGCCCTGCTGTCTGCGAAAAATGACGAACAGCTGCTGAAGGTCCTTGTGGGGAAGCTTTCCTGAACTCAGTATTGTTTGTTGCTAACAATCAAAAGGTGGGGTACAGTAACCCATGAAGATCAGAAATTTTACTTGGTTCATACTGGTAATCCTTGCGATGTTTCCTTTATCGGCGGATGATCCGGTTGTACAGCCGAGGTTTCGGGATTTCCATTTCAGCGGATTTCCCTGGAGGGTGAAAGCTTCCGGTGACTATCCCATTGGACCGGGACCGAACTACTGGTCAAATGCTCCCGAGTCTGTCTGGGTTGATGATCGGGGAATGCATCTAACGGTACAGCAGATCGACGGTGTGTGGTATTCAACAGAGGTGTTTGTCAGAAGACCCCTGGGATACGGCACCTATACCTTTGTCATCGACAGTGATATTGCTTCCTATGATCGAAATATTGTGGCGGGTTTCTTTACCTGGGACAACCACCCTGCGGAGTATAACCGTGAAATT
>PWNW01000097.1 GCA_003557605.1 Spirochaetaceae bacterium | reverse complement strand
CGGGTTTCTGAGAAACTGTTCAACTGCATGAAATCCTGAAATAATTCTGGGCATCGGTTATACTTCCGACAGAGGCACCGGTTTCGGGTGATTTTCCTCACCAATTACATCAGACAGCTCCCGCATCAGAGCCTTCGCCTTAGAAGACATCTTCTTCGGGGTATCCACCCTCAGCTTAATGTACATGTCCCCTCTACGGTCGGAATTATGGACAAAGGGAACACCACGGCCCTTAATCCGAAGAACCTTCCCGTTCTGCACCCCTGAGGGAACCTTCAGCTTCACCCTGTCACCGTCTATGGTCTCCACTGATATCTCAGTGCCAAGAGATGCCTGGGTAACGGTAATGGGGATCATGCAGTAGAGATCATTTCCGTTTCTCTCAAAATACTGATGCGGTCTGACTGAAACATACACCAGCAGATCACCGGCAGGGCCGCTGTTCGGTCCCGCCTCTCCCTGACCTGGAATGCTGATGCGTTTTCCCGATTCAATTCCAGCAGGGATGGTTACCTTCAGCTTCTGCCGTTTCTTCATCACCCCATGTCCTTTGCAGTCCCCGCAGGGTGATTCTACAATAGTGCCCTCCCCTCCGCAGGTTGGGCAGGTTGAGGCGATGGAAAAGAATCCTGAGGAACGACGCACCTGTCCGGTACCGCCGCAGGTGCCGCAGGACCGTCTGCCGGACCCCTTTGATGCGCCGGTGCCGCTGCAGGTTTCACAGGAGACATTCCTGGTATATGACACATCCACCTTGGTGCCGAACACCGCTTCCTTAAAATCTATCTCAACATTGTACTGCAGGCTTGCACCGCGGAACGTCCCGCGGGACCCTCCCGACGACCGTGACTGTCCTCCACCGAAGAATGATTCAAAAATGCTGCTGAAACCGCCGAAGTCATTTCCGAAAATATCACTGAAATCCCTGAAGACGGAGGAATAGTCATGCTGACCTCCCCCCATGCCTTCCACACCGGCAAACCCGTACTGATCATAGGCCTGCCGTTTTTTCGGGTCACTGAGCACTTCATACGCCTCAGTGGCTTCCTTGAAGCGTGTCTCAGCCTCGCTGTCATTCGGGTTGCGGTCAGGATGATTCTGAACTGCAAGTTTTCTGTATGCCTTCTTGATGTCTTCCTTGGAGGCGTCCTTGGACACCCCCAGGATTTCATAATAATCTCGTTTAGCCAAAGCTCACGTACCCTTTTTCAGTCACGTTATCTGCAGCTTATTTATCGTCATCGTCGTCGACGACTTCGTAATCCGCATCTTCCACCCCGTCGTCCGAGGCGCTCTCACCAGCCCCTGAAGCCTGTCCTGCATCAGCTCCGGCGCTCTCCTGCTGCGCTGCAGTCTGCTTGTAGACCTCTTCTGCCAGCTTATATGACGCCTGCTTCAGCTCTTCAACCTTTGCCTTGATGTCATCAGCATTTTTAGATTCTATTGACTTTTTCAGTGCCTCAACAGCAGTTTCAATAGCTGCCTTGTCGCTTTCACTGATTTTGTCACCGTAATCTTTCAGTGACTTTTCCGTAGAATAGATCAAGGAGTCAGCTTCATTTGACAGTTCAATGAATTCACGCTCTCTCTTGTCCTCTTCGGCATGAAGCTCTGCATCCTTCACCATCTTATTAATCTCATCCTCTGAAAGCCCTGAGGATGATTCAATCCGAATCTTCTGCTCCTTTCCAGTTCCCAGGTCCTTGGCCGATACATGGACAATACCGTTGGCATCAATATCGAAGGTGACCTCTATCTGGGGCACTCCCCTCGGAGCTGGAGGGATTCCCACCAGATCAAATTTTCCAAGAGTCCTGTTCTGTGATGCCATCTGGCGCTCGCCCTGAAGCACATGGATAGACACTGCCGTCTGGTTGTCCGCAGCGGTGGAGAATATCTGGCTTTTTCGGGTAGGAATAGTTGTATTACGTTCAATAAGCTTGGTGAATACCCCGCCGAGGGTCTCAATGCCCAGAGAAAGGGGAGTAACGTCAAGCAGAAGCACATCGTTCACATCTCCGCCGAGAATACCTCCCTGAATAGCAGCACCCATGGCAACTACTTCATCGGGATTAACGCTCTTGTTGGGATCTCTCTTAAAAATTTTCTTCACCAGAACCTGCACCGCAGGAATTCTTGTCGAACCTCCTACTAAAATGACCTGGTCAACATCTTCTGCGCTGATGCCCGCATCCCTAAGGGCCTTTTCACAGGGCTCTTTAGTCCGTTCAATCAGGTCTTCAACCATCTGTTCAAACTTAGACCGGGAAAGCGAATACTGCAGGTGTTTCGGTCCGCTCGAATCAGCGGTAATGAACGGCAGGTTGATGTCCGTTGACTGACTGCTGGAAAGCTCAATTTTTGCCTTCTCCGCTGCTTCTCTCAGACGCTGGAGAGCCATTCTGTCCTGGGAAAGGTCAATGCTCGAATCCTTCTTGAAGGAAGCAATCAGCCAGTCGATAATTTTCTGGTCAAAGTTGTCTCCCCCCAGATGGGTATCACCGTTGGTGGACTTCACTTCGAACACCCCGTCACCGAGCTCAAGAATGGAGACATCAAAGGTTCCCCCACCGAGGTCATAGACTGCAATCTTTTCTTCCTTGGCATTGTCCTTACCGAAGCCGTAGGAAAGGGAAGCAGCAGTAGGCTCATTGACGATTCGCTTCACATTGAGGCCTGCGATACGCCCCGCATCCTTGGTTGCCTGCCGCTGTGCATCATTGAAGTATGCAGGTACGGTAATAACCGCATCGGTTACCTTCTCACCTAGATAGTCTTCAGCTGTCTGCTTCATTTTCTGAAGCACCGCAGCAGAAATCTCCTGGGGTGAATAATCCTTTCCCTGGGCGGAGACCTTCACATCACCGTTGCTGCCGTCCTGCACTTTGTAGGACACCATAGATATCTCTGAAGGCACCTCTCCATATCGCCTTCCCATAAAACGCTTTATTGAGTATATCGTATTCTCGGGATTGGTAATTATCTGGTTTTTTGCAGGCTGCCCGACAAGGCGCTCACCCTTTGAGGTGAAACCCACAATCGAGGGAGTGGTTCTCTGGCCCTCGGCATTCAGTATGACTACCGGTTCTCCACCTTCCATAACTGCTACACAGGAATTTGTTGTTCCAAGGTCAATTCCGATTATTTTTCCCATCTATCTGTCTCCTTCTATCTATCATATACATTCATATCTCATATCGTATGAAGTCTCTTATGCTTTCTCTGCAGGCACTGCGACTTTCACCTTTGCATGGCGCAGCACCTTATCGTGATAGAAATACCCACGCTGGAAATCCTCAATCACCCTCTGGGTATCAACATCATCACGCTCTTCCATCATCAGCGCTTCATGCTGCTGGGGATCAAATTCCTCATGGAGACTGTTCATACGCTTCAATCCCCATTTCTTTTCAAGCATTCCGGCAAACTGCTTCTCAATGAGTTTTATTCCTTCATAAAAGCTTGAAAAATCCTTTGATTCCTCAGCAGAACTGATGGCACGTTCAAAGTCATCAATCACCGGTATGACATCCTGAAGAAGGTCCTTATTGGCGTATCGGATCGCATCTTCCTTATCCCGGATCATACGTTTTCTGAAATTATCGAAATCTGCCTGTTTCCTCAGGTAATTGTCCTGCAGTTCAGCGAACGCTGCTTCCAGCTCTGAAATTTTCCCCTCCAGCGCTGCCTTCTCTTCTTCCCAGGAATCTGTCTCCAGGACAGCTTCATCTTCAGCTTGAACCTGTATTTCTTCTGCTTCAAGCTTCTGCTGTTTCTCTTCCTGCTGTTTCACATGTTTCTTTTTCTGGCTCATCTCTGCATCCATTTTTTCGTATCATAAAACAGCATAATACCCCTATTGAAACTCAGTAGAGATATTCTGTGATGTGCTGTTCATTCATAAAGTACTAAGAGGGCCGAAAGAGAGTCAAGTAATTTACGACTCTGGAATAAAAAATTTACTTTTCATCCTCTGAAAACCTGAGAATCTCCAGAAGCAGCTCAACTTCTCCCCGGGAAGTACCCATGCGCTGGGCAATCTGAGATGCATCAAATCCCTGGTCTCGAAGTTTCTTTACCAGATCACGCTTCTGTTCTGTTCCAGTGGACTCATCAGGGATCTCATCCTCCTCATCGGGGATAAGCTCTTCAGTTTCCTCCTGGGCAATATCCTCATAGGAATAGGCCTGCTCCGCTATCGGCTGAGCAGGCTCTTTCTGAACCTCCTCCAGTTCTGGGTACTGCTCCTCAATAGGAGCAGGGCCTGGTGGAGGTTCAGGACGCCGCTGCTGCTCCTCCTCAATCATCTGCTGCCTGGTTTCCTCAGCTATTCGATCTGATTCCTCCTGAAACTCCCTGAGGGCCCCTTTCGCCGCCTGCTCCACATCCTGCTTTGCTGTTTCCGCCTGCCGCAGCGCCTGAAGCATGTGTGACTGAAGCTGTTCCAGTCGGCTTTCGGTATCCTCAAGGTCTCTGCTTTCCTGTTTTATCATCTGGACCCTTCGTTCAGCTTTTTCCGTCAGCAGGGACAGGTCCTTCAGTATTTTATGGTAATGAGTAAGCTGGGCCTGCAGCTTCATCAGATCATCGCTGTGGGCATCAATCTCCTGAAGCAGAGACTCCACCCGTTTAAGCATTTCCCGGGTGCTCGCCTCCTTGCCCTGAATGCTTTCATCCAGTTCCTCCAGCTCCTTTTTCCGCTGGTCCATGGTCTGCTTCAAATTGTCCGACTGCTTCTCAATGTATTTTCTGGCTTTCGTTATTTTTCTGTCCTTCTGGTCCAGAAACCGGGAGGTCAGAAAAAACGCCATTACTACCAAGAACACAATTATGTTCCCAGGCTGAATAATCATAGGCGGCTCCATGCAATTAAGCTTGCTTCATTGTCCTGCAGATAGGGAAGGTTGTCAATCATTAGATATCCTGCAGAGCATCAACCAGGTCCGGAAACTCGTAATAGGACGAGAACTCTATATGGGCAATCGACATATCATCAGGTGCAGGGGACCGAACTTCTCCTGTGCTGCCTCTGCGGTACAGTGCAGCAGCCATTCCCGCATCCCGAGAACCCGCAATATCCTTTGAGACGCTGTTCCCTACGTACAGCACCTCGCTTGGATGCATGCCCAGTTCATCGCACAGGGTCATAAACGGTACCCGGGAAGGTTTGAGATACCCTACCTCTTCACTGGAAAAGGAAAACAGAAAGTGCTCCTCAAGACCGAGCACCTCAAGCTTGATGCCCACAGGAAAATCGGACATTGCTGCAAGCAAATATCCCCGTTTTCTCAGTTCTGCAAGGGCATGTGATGAACCGTCAAAGGGCTTCATCCCATGGAAGAGATGGTCCCAGCGGGAATAATAACGCTTTTCGAGACGCTGCTGAATCTGTTCAATCCGGTTCTCGTCCGCTCTCCTGTGCAGGGATTTCAGTACCCTGACCGCCTGCTCCCGATGAAAGGGCGGTTCATACAGATCATGAAGGCGGATGTGTTTTCTTGCACGGCAGAACCCGTAGAACAGAAGGGGATCCTTCACTGCATCGGGGATGCATTTCAGAAAAAACTTCTGTTCAGGGTACAAGGTCCCGTCAATGTCAAACGCTACTGCCCTGATGTTCACCTGCCTCCCCTCCTTTTACGCTCCCGAAGTTCAACACGCAGAGGAATCAGGTCAAATCCAAGCTCCTTCCTGATCCCGTTGGTAATATACCCGAGGTATTCCTTGGGGAACTTGTCCTTTCGGTTGACAAACAGGACAAATTCAACAGGATTCGTTCTCACTTGAGTCCCGTAGAGAATTTTATATCTTCCTTTACTGTCCCTGGGGGGTTCATGGCGCTGCGTCCATGCTTCCAGCGCACTGTTAAGCGCCGATGTCTCTACCCGTCTGCTGAGCTGTTCATATACCTGGTCAACGGTTTTCATCAATACATCTATTCCGCTTCCCTGCTGAGCAGAAATCGGCAGCAAAGGGGCAAAGGAAACAACAGGAAACAGAAACCGCACCCGGTCACGGACTGCACGGAGCTGGTTTGGTATCCCTTCCATCAAATCCCATTTATTTAAAACCAGGATAAGCCCCTTGCCCTTTTTTGTTATTAGCGATGCAATCTTTTTGTCCTGATCAACAAGTCCGTCGGCTGAATCCATCAGAAGCAGCACTACGTCCGACTGGTCTATAGCACTGACAGCCCGGGTCACCGAATAATATTCCACATTCTCAGCAACTCTGCTCTTTCTGCGGATGCCTGCGGTATCGGTTACCTGGTAGGCTGTTCCCCGGTGCTCAAATTCCCCCGTCACCGTATCACGGGTGGTGCCGGGAATATCACTGACAATCGATACGTCCCGGCCGAGCAGTCTGTTGATCAGAGTTGATTTCCCTGTATTGGGCTTGCCCATGACCGCAATTCTGACAGTCTTAGGCCCCTCGGGCTGGGAAAGAGAAATCTGGGAGAAATCGATCAGTTTATACATCTCCTCCTCAAGTTCAACAATACCTCTTCCATGTTCTGCAGAGATTGGGACTATGGTATTGAAGCCGAAGCGGTATGCTTCCCAGATAAGCTTCTCATGGACCTCATGGTCAACTTTATTCACCGCAACCACCAGCTGCTGTGAACGGGGCCGCACCGCTTCTATGAGCATCTCATCCTCAGGGGTGATCTCATGCACATCAAGGAGCAGCACAACTACGTCGGCACGTTTAATGATCTGGAGACTTTTTTCGGTTACCAGATCATCGAATCCTTCATGTCTAAGGGTGGCTCCTCCGGAATCTACCAGTTTCACCGGTTTCCCGTTAAGCAGATAAGTCTCCTCAATAAGGTCACGGGTCACCCCAGGAGCAGGATCAGTAATCGAGCGCCGTCTTCGTATCAGTCGATTAAACAGTGTCGATTTCCCCACATTTGGTCGTCCGACTATGGCAATAACCGGGAGTTCATATTCAGTATTTAAAGAATTTAATTCGCTCATTCATCCATTTCCTTACGTAGGTGTTAATGTCACGGTAGGACTGCATTTCCATAATGTCGTCCACCAATTCCTGCGCTTCATGCAGGTTGACTGAGCGGATAATTCTCTTTACCTCAAGCAGAGCGGCAGGGCTCATGCTGAATTCATCCAGTCCCAGTCCAAGAAGAAGAACCGTGGACAAAGGATCTCCTGCCATTTCTCCGCACATGCCGACAGGAATTCCTGCCTTGTGTCCGGAATCAATAATCATCCTGATGAACCGAAGAACCCCGGGATGAAACGGCTGATACAAATATGCGATTTTTTCATTGCCCCGGTCCACTGCAATGGTGTACTGTATCAGGTCATTGGTGCCTATGGAGAAGAAATCCACACGCTGGGCGATGATGTCGCTGATCAATGCCGCAGCAGGAACCTCAATCATCGTACCGATCTGAATGGATTCATCAAAGGGAATCTCCTGCTCCCGGCACTCCTGTTTCACCTCATCAAGCTCATTGAGCACATCTTCAAGCTCTTCAATGCCGCTGATCATTGGAAACATGATCCGAAGCTGTCCATGCACGGAAGCACGAAGCATTGCCTTCAGCTGGGTGCGGAAGATATCACGACGGGAAAGGCAGAATCTGACAGCCCTCCATCCAAGAATCGGGTTCTCCTCGTCAGAAACCTGGAGTTCTGGAATTACCTTGTCACCCCCCACATCGATGGTACGGACAGTCACAGGCAGTTGAGAGCCCATGCCTTTGAGGACCTTTGCATATGCCTCATACTGCTCCTGCTCATCGGCAATTTCACCGGGTTTGAGAAAGAGGAATTCAGAACGGTAGAGGCCTACACCCTCAGCGCCGTGAATTAAAGCGGATTCCACTTCTTCGGGTATTTCAAGATTAGCTCGAAGATGCACCCGATGTCCGTCGGTGGTGACCGCAGGAAGTTCATGGAGTTCCAGGAGCTTTTTCTCGTGGCTCTCCCATTTTGTCAGTCTGGTGACATATTCCTCAATGGTCTCACGGTCAGGTCGTATAATGACCTTGCCCTCATTCCCGTCGGCAATAATCACATCTCCGCTGCTGACCTGGGAGGTAATATCTACAAGGCCGAGCACCGCAGGAATTTCAAAGGACCGAGCAAGGATGGCAGTATGGGAGGTTTTCCCCCCGGCATCAAGGGCAAACCCTTTCACATATGTCTTATTGAGCGTAAGTACTTCCGAAGGCAGCAGTGTACCGGAGACGAGAATCACCTGGTGCTGGATTTCGTACAGGGTTGTCCGCTCCAGATACAGCAGATGGTGCATTACCCGATTGAACACATCATAGAAATCCATGGTACGTTCTTTCAAATACTCATCCGCACTTCTTTCGAGTGCTTCAACGGTCCTGCTGATCACCACCTCCAGAGCCCGCTCGGCATTTACCAGCTGCTGAGATACTTCCTTTCTCACCTGATCAGCCAGGTCAGGGTCATCAAGGATCATAAGATGAGTCTCAATGATCTCCAGATCTTTTTCACCGTTCTGTTTCTTGGAGCGTTCCTTCAGTTCCTGCAGGTCATTGCGAGTCTTCTCAACTGCTTCAAAAAGACGCTCCATTTCCCCGTCAGCTTCCTTCTCTTCAATGGGATACACGGGTACTTTTAAGTTCTGGTTTGTATAGAGAAAAACTTTCCCTATCGCTATTCCTGGAGAACCTGGGATGCCTGTGATGGTTTTCATTACTCCCCTACTATACGGAGTTTTATATCCATTGTCAAATATAAAACTTCTGCATACTTATTATCTCTATCTGCGCTATAACAATACCTATACTGTATCCCATTGGTTCTTACTCCTTGCGGATATACCGCTGTCTGGGATATGATGCACCAATGGCACGGCGCTCAGAATTTTCAGACATACCGCCAATACTCTGGATACTTCTGGCTGTAGTGATTCTTACATCTGCGGCGGTGTTTCTTCCGCGTATCATCAGGAACATCAGTTCCTATGAATCACTTCTTCATGAATCCTCCAGGGAGGCAGAATCAGCAGGGGTTCAGCCGGTGCTGCGAGCACTTGCGGTATATCGGAATAATGGACTGCAGGCAGAAATAACCGGCATACCGGTATACGGGTCATCTGCCGCTTCAACCCCCTATGATCAGCTTATGACGGCACTGCTTCGCAGTCCACGGCTAGAGGAACTTGAGCAGGGCTACCTTACCATGATACCTTCAGGCACTTCATATATCGGCTCACGGCTGATACGAAACACCCTCTATATTGAATTCTCATCAGAGTTTTATGCGTCCCATCCGCTTGGAGAACAGGGAAAGGCTGCTGCGGTTGCCCAGGTTGCCGAGACCCTTCGAGGCGCTGAGGGGGTGCATCAGTTTCTGCTGATCCAGATGAATGAAATCAAACAAGGGCCTGTCCCGGTCAGGTGAACTCAGGCTCAAGGAGGGCCAGGTATTCAACATTGCCTCGACGACCCCGTATCGGGGAGGGAACGATCTTCTTTACTGCCACATGCTCCTCAAGAAGTCCCTGACACACCTGATCAAGCACCTGCTGCCGCAGAGTATCATCTGTGATGACCCCCTTGAACTGAGCATCCTGGTGAACCTCAAACTGCGGTTTAATTAAGGCAATGAGCCATTTTTGTTTCGTCAAGGAGAGAATATGGGATGCTGCACCTCTGATGGACCGGAAGGAAAGGTCTGCAGCAGCCGCATCGGCGGTAATCATTTCAGGAGCAACATCCATGATGTTTGTCCGCTCCCATACTGATACTCTGCTGTCAATTCTGAGGGTGTAGTCCAGCTGATTGTAACCCACAT
>PWNW01000021.1 GCA_003557605.1 Spirochaetaceae bacterium | reverse complement strand
TTCTCTGGCGCTGTCCTCCGCTGAGCCGAATTCCCCGCTCACCAATTACCGTGTCATACCCCTCAGGAAGCTCTTCTTCAATAAAATTGCTTAAGGCTGCGATTTCAGATGCTTTCTTAACCTTACCCATATCTATATCCCCTTCATCTAATCCGAAGGCAATATTCCTGGAGATCGTATCATCGCAGAGAAAAATATCCTGGGGAACATACCCGATACTGCACTGCCAGCCTCGTATATTATCAGGAGACAGTACGGTATCATCAACCTTCATTTCTCCCTGCTGAGGAACAAGAAGCCCCATGATGATATCAATAAGGGTTGTCTTTCCTGAACCGGTGGTGCCCACAAAACCCACTGAAGTGTTTTTCCTAATTGTTACGGAAATATCATGCAGGACCGGGTGTTCGGTATTTGGATACCAGAAAGTTATATCCTTCAATGTAATCTTTGATGTAAAAGGCAGGGCTTTCATGCTCTTGGGCAGCTTAATTTCTGCCTGATACATGTCCCTGTGCAGCGTATCAAGGATGGCATGATTAGAGTAGATCCTGTTTAGGGAAAAGTATATTTTATGCAGGGCAGGCATCATCCGGTAGCCCGCAAAGGCAAAGAGACTGACAAAGGGAATCACGTCTGAAGACCCTCCCCTGCTGAAGGTGACAACCAGCATCAGGATGATGATACCGCCGAACGCAACAGTTTCCAGAAGATATTTCGGCAGTTCACCGATTACCTGCTCATACACATTCAATCGGGCAAACACATAGGAATGCCGGGAGTACTGAGAAACAAAATACTGTTCCCTGCCGAACACCTTTGTAGTCTTCACACCTGACAGAGCTTCGCTGGTAGTCTTGAATCTTCCGCGGTTTGCCTCCAGCCTTCGATATCCGAATTTCTTCAGTTTTTTCTTTACCGATGCATTGATGATAACATACGCCCCGCCGATGACAATCAGGGCAACTGCGGTGGTCAGAGGATCAACAAAAAACAGGAACACAATCATTGAAGCAATAATGAAACTGTGTATGACCAGATCAAAAAGGGGCATCAGCATGTAGGCGGTAAGGGTGTTCACTTCCGCCAAAATATTCTTCCCCATTTCCGTGGAGTTTCTGTTCAGGAAAAATGAGTAGGGTTTGGACAGATAGACCGAGAGCAGCTGCCGGGAAAGGGTGTGATTAAACCCCATGACAAAACGGGTTTTAACCCATATCGAAAAAGCTATCACCACATTTGACAGCACAATGAGAACAAACATGGCCGCACCGGTAAAAATGATGAATCTGTCTGCTGACTGAAAATCGAAAAATTCATAGATACGGTGCAGCAGCTGGTTCTCATTAATCACCCCAGGATTCATTACCAGATTGATGAACGGAAACACTGAAGCTACTCCAGCTACCTGAAAAAATGAAGTAAAAAGAAACACAATAAAGAGCAGCTTTATATTCCGCTTCTGTCGGGAATTGAAAATATCACTGAGTTTCCTTATTACTGTGTACGGTTTCTCAAGCTTCATTGCTTTGATACTATTCCTTTATGGCTGTTTCGTCTACTTCAGATAGGAGAGCCACTTGTACTGCCTGGAAATCATCACCTCAAGAAGTTCCTCAATCCGGGAGGCATCGGTCACCACTGGATTTACCAGCAGCGCCTGCAGGGCATATTCCTTCTTCTTCTTCAGTACCGCCTCTGCAGTCAAGTCCCAGGTGCCGGTATTGCTGCGCAGGAGGGCACCAAATGCCTTCGGGTAATCTGGAAACCCGATTCCCTCAAAACCCCTGGCTGTCACTTTTGCCGGCACCTCAACAGATATGAATCCGGGAAGATCGGGAATCAGGTTGTCGTTGGGAATGTTCACCGCCGGCTCCTCATATCCCGAATCAGTAATGATGCCTTCAATCATATAGCTTACCCGTTCATGGACATCCTGACCGATTTCAGGGACGATCCGGCTTAATGCATGCTTATAGAAGGTGTAGAAATCCTGGATACCCCGCTGGTCGGCAAGTTCAAAGGCCCAGGGCATGTACTCACCCAGATGGCTGTCTGAGGTGATGGGAAGCAGCCCGAACCAGTCCATGAATCTCTTAAACAGCCTCCGGTCGGACCATTCACGGACCTGTTTCACCGTGGTAAGGGCCCGTTTCGTTGCTCCCTCGGTTTTGGGGATATCACCGGTTTCCTGCACATATTTCCATATCTCTGAAAACCCGGGCTCCCTGGAAAAGAACTCCCTGGCCTTCTCCATCAGGTCAGGATAGGCATCCTTCCCGGTATCACGATACCGGGCCTCCAGCAGAACGCTGAAATGGTTCAGTCCCCCAGCACGGAGATGGAGATTATCAATGGAAGTGCCGAGGATATCAGGGATGTAGCGCTCCAGTGAGGCGATCTCATGACAGACCCCGATAAAGTTCATTTCCGGGTATTTCCGCTTCACCGTAACCGCAATGGCAGTCATGGGATTGGAGTAGCAGAACACAAAGGCATCAGGACAGAGGCGCTGCACCTTGTCACAGATATCAAGGATGGGGGGGATGATGCGCAGGGCATGGAACACCCCGCCTGCTCCCCCGTTTTCCCCGTATACCTGCTTCACCCCGTACTGCAGGGGTATGTGCCAGTCCTCTTCCCACAATGCAAAGCGGTTTCCCGCTTCAATTGAAATGATCACAAAATCAGCTCCCCTGAGGGCCTTTTCGGCATCCAGGGTTGCCTCGAGGCGATGGGGAAGCCGGTGCTTCTCAATATAGCCTTGAGCAGTTTCCTGCACCTTCCTCAGCGCATCCTCCCTGATATCAACCAGGACGATTTCAGTATCCCGAAGGGCCGGATTATTACATATGTCGCCCAGCATGCCGTACCCGAACTGGGCACTTCCTGCACCAAAAAGCACTATGCGCATGGATTCCTCACGTGTTGTTCATGACTGCTAGGGCAGCTCAAAGTTGGATGAGTCGAACTGTTCCCCTCCCAGCAGAATATCTATCCGAATGCCATTTTCAGACCTGTTTACTTCCCCGTGCTTGACTTGCAGACCGAGCAGCTCAAGACGTGCAGGGCTGAAGAGATCATGGCCAATCATATGACCGTAATATCCTGAAAGTTCAGGACGTTTTTCCCCCTGCAGTGCATGGGTTATCACCTCAACCTCCTGGTCACTATGGGGTGTGTCATCCATGGCACTTATATGAATACCGTCAGCTTCCTGATGAACCGACAAAACAACCCTTCTCGGCATTCCTTCAAGAAGGTAATTGGAAAGTTCTCCTATAAGCTGAAGCAGAAATTCCTTACGTTTCATGTCCCTCACCCTCCTTCTGAAACATCCTCCGGACGTCTCCGGGGGAAATCATCCGGCCGTGTTGACCGGTACCACTCAATCACAGCAAACATCATCGCAGCTGTGAGACCTCCGCTGAACCCGTTGTTGTAGAGGTCTATGCCTCCATGCCAGGCAGCGGTCCTTACCACCATAAACAGATGAATGAATCCTGCAGCTACACCAACATGGGCACCAAACTCCCCTGCAAGGGGTGCCAAAGTTGTGCCGAACAAAGCGGCAAGAATCGGTCCCGGAGCAGAAAGGGAAAACCCGAAAATCAGGCAGCTTACCACAACCCCGGCAACTACGGGAATACAGTTACGGATGTGCTTGCCGAAAACACCGAACCCGATAATTGTCAGAATTCCCCCAAGCACCGGTCCGTTAAAGTCACCGCCAACGGCGATCACATAGAACCAGCTGAGAAATCCCAAAATCCCTGTGTTCAGCAGCCCGCCTCCGTTGGACACATTATCCATAAAGTCATCGGGCAGCCTTCCGGAACGTTTCTGAATAAGAAGGAGGTCCTTCCAGACATGCCGCTTCCTGCCGTTTCCAGTGCGCCAGAGTTTTTCCAGCAGGATACCAAATATGATGAGAAATCCAGACAGCACCGGAGTGATCCAGTACATCAGAGCATCAGATCCGGAAAACCAGACTACCTGAACAGCAACATTTCCCCCTGAAGCTTCAAGAAGCCCGGCGGCAAAGAGTCCTACAAATCCGCAGGTAAAACCCATATTATAAAGGTTGTATCCCTGGTGCAGGTGCAGCATGGAAATAGCAGCCGCAGGCAGCACGATACCTGCGGCAATCCCTCCTGCCGTGCCAAGTATCAAAGAGGGAAGCAGGGAATTCACCGAGGCAAATTCAACGACGATATATGTTGCAAGTGGCCCGAGGGCGGTACCAAAGAGGGCTATCAGGATATATTCGCTGAAGGTCTTTCCGGCAATCTTTGAAGCAATATAGACTCCGATGATGATCGGCAGGATGTTCAGCGGTGTCTTGCCGAACAGTCCGAACCCCATGATTGTAAAAAATGCCGCTATGGTGGGACCCGAAAGCTTAACGTCGACAAACCAAATTAGCGCCAGCGATATCGCCGCAACAGAAACAGCGTTCAGAAGTGCGCCGCCGCCGCCGCCTACCTGCACATAGTCATTGATCAGACGTGCAGGATGCTGCTGTATAAGCAGAAACCCCTGAACTGCTGAGGACGCTCCCTGATACAGAACTGCTGCGGCAGCAGAAACGACAAGCACCGCTGAGAGCATGAAATAGAGGATCCTCTCCTGTTTTTCCACGAATACCTCCAAAAGAAAAGATTCAGATATTCTATGCAGTTAACTCCCGTATACTGTAGTGCAATGCATCGATTTTGTCATGGGCTTTTTCAGAAAATGTTCTGCATTAAAACGAAAAAAACCTAAGACGGGCGACATCCTTCATAGTATGATATATACTGCTTGCATACATCTTATCGCTAACTTGCGGAGGAGCAGAATGAAGTACAAGGATGCAGCGAAAAAGCTGCTGGAAGAATTCAAAGGATCCAGCTATATATACGGAAGAGATGTTCTTGATACGGTGGGAAAAACTGCTGCAGAAGCAGGGTCAAAGGCATGTATAGTAACAAGCACTTTCCCAGGAAGCGAAGGGTATCTTAAGATTATTACCGATTCCCTTGCCTCTTCGGGAGTTGAGCTTGCAGGAACTGTTCACGGTCCAGGTCCTAATGTTCCCCTTGAAGAACTCCGCCGTATCACTGAGGCTCTAAAGTCCAGTGAAGCAGACGTGATCATCAGCTTCGGAGGGGGAAGCACCATTGATGCGCTGAAAGCTGCCGAAGTGCTCAGGACTCTTGGCGGTGATATTGAAGACTACTTCGGCGTTGGAAACGTCACGAAGGCGGTTGAAGAGCGGAATGTGACCCTCACTCCCCATATCGCTGTACAGACTGTTGCAAGTTCAGGCGCCCACCTGACCAAATACTCAAACATCACGAATGTAGAGACAGGACAGAAAAAACTGATTGTCGATGAGGCAATCGTACCTTCAAATCCAGTATTTGATTTTTCCGTTACCTATGCCGCACCCAAGAATCTGACCATGGACGGAGCCCTTGACGGGATTGCCCACTGCCTTGAAGTGCTCTACGGGTCTGTTCGGGCTCCCAACTACCAGTACATCAGTGACGTGGCAAAGACAGGGATTTCTTTAGTAGTTGAGAATCTGGAAACTGTAATTAAAGATCCGGAGAATAAAGATGCACGGGATGCTCTGTGCCTCGCCACAGATATCGGGGCCTATGCCATTATGCTCGGAGGGACCAACGGAGGACATCTGACCAGTTTCTCCCTGGTCGATATCCTCAGCCACGGCCGCGCCTGTGCAATGATGAACCCCTACTATACGGTGTTTTTCGCACCCGCTGTGGAGGATGCTCTGAGAATGGTGGGGAACATCTACAAGCAGGCCGGATTCACCGAAGCTGATCTTGATGCACTCTCGGGAAGGGAGCTCGGAGTTGCTGTCGCTGAAGCTATGCTTGCCATGTCCAGAAAGATTGAGTTTCCCGTTACCCTCAGTGAAGTTGAGGGGTTCACCCAAGGACATATCGACCGGGCCCTCGCTGCTGCGAAGAATCCTCAGCTGAAGATGAAGCTGCAGAACATGCCGGTACCGTTGGATGCTGACCTGATTGATGAATACATGGCACCGATCCTCATAGCTGCCCGTGACGGGGATCTTTCGCTGATTAAGAACCTATAGGGACCTAATATGAAGACTCAACTTGCCTTTGGAAAAGGAAATCTGGAAGTCACCCTGCCCGACGATGCGGTCATTGACGTAATCGAACCGAAGTACGAACCGGGCCTTGAAAACCAGCAGGGAGCGGTCACCGAAGCGCTTGACTCTCCGGTGGGATCTCCCGCTCTTCGTTCCCTGGTTAAAGAGGGCGACCGTGTCGCGGTAGTGTTCAGCGACATTACCAGGGCCACCCCCTACCCTATGATGCTTCCGCCTCTTCTCAAAATTCTTAACCAGTGCGGAGCCCAGGCGGTATTTTTCAATGCCACCGGGACCCACCGCGTCAATACTCGAGAAGAACTGATCACCATTCTAGGTGAGGATATTGTTAACTCCTATGAGATTGTGCAGAATGACTGCACCGACCATGCTTCCCACAGATGCATCGGAACTACGTCACGGGGAAACGAGGTGAGCCTTCTATCAAGTTTTCTCGACTGTGACCTGAAGGTCCTGACAGGATTCATTGAGCCGCACTTTTTTGCCGGGTTTTCTGGAGGAGCCAAAGCCGTGATGCCGGGACTCGCGGAGCTGTCCACCATTCAGAGAAATCATGGTGCTCAGCACATTGATGACAGCCGTTCACGGTGGGGAATCACTGAAGGAAATCCGATCTGGGAGGATGTCCATGAAGCAGTTGACATGGTGGATCGTACCTTCCTGCTCAATGTTGCCATGAACAGCGACAAGCAGATTACCGGCGTATTTGCTGGGGACCTGCGAAAAGCCCACGCGGCAGGAGCTGCCTACGTGCGGGAACATGCCATGTCGCAGGTTCCAAGGCTCTACGACCTGGTGATCACCAGCAATTCAGGCTATCCCCTGGATCTCAACATGTACCAGGCGGTAAAGGGCATGAGCGCCGCTGCGCAAATTGTCAAGGAAGGAGGTTCCATCATCATTGCCGCTGACTGCTGGGACGGAATTCCCTCCCACGGCTTCTACGGGCAGCTGCTTTCCAAGGCACCATCCCCGAAGGCGCTGCTGCGCTCAATACGTCATGCCCAGGAGCCGGTTCAGGATATGTGGCAGGCGCAGATCCATGCTCAAATCTGCATGAAGGCCCAGGTTCACTTCTACACCAAACACCTCACGGAGCAGGAACTCACCGATGCATTTATGGAACCGGTGGAAACCATTGAAAAGACCATTGACCAGATCAGGGAAGAACACCCGGATGGTGCAGCCTTCAGCATCTGTGTGCTCCCCCAGGGGCCTTTGACGATCCCCTATTTTCAGAAAGAATAGTAATTACACGATGCCCCTGATGCCCGCATCACTTTCTCAGGGGCAGGGTGATTACCGCTGATGCTGCCTGATTCTGGGGACTGTCACGCACCCGTCACTCATAACTATCACCTTTGGATTTCTGCCGGTAATTTTTTCCGCCTCGTCAAGGGCATCCTGCAGCGCTGAAAAGGGAGTAATAAACATATCCCTAAGCAGTGCATCAGGCAGGGGGGTGACGGCAAATATATGGTGGGTGACAGAAAGGTCCGCAAGCTTTCCTGCCTTATGCCATCCCAAACGGTATTCACAGTGAATTTTTTTCAGTACATCATCGGGGGTGTCAGCGCTGGACAGCAGTTTGATAAAAGCATCATCCCCTGCCCCCTCCCTGCAGGCTGAAACCAGGATTATCACTCCTCCGGGCTTCACAATCTGCCGGGCGTTCTCCAATGCCTTCTGGGACTGGTACAGGTCCACATCCATCGGGTATTTTGCTGCGGTTACGGCAATATCAACAGCTTCATCGGTCTCGGCAACAAACACCTGGTCAGCCGCCTCCACCGCTTGAAGAAATGATCTGGTAATGTCCCCGGAGGTAATCCGGTATATCCTGTTGTCCTTGTCCAGCACCGTCATCAGTGCAAAGACAGGAGCCTTGATGCATTCCAGTGCATCAGTCATATCCTGATGAACCGGATTACCCTCAAGACGAAGGCTTTCAGCCCCGCTCTCCATGGCGCGTTTATGGTTCTGCTCAATGGACCGATAGGAGGCAACCCCAGGGAAAAACGCCTTTCTTCCTCCGGTATACCCGGCAAAGTAGTGGGGTTCCACAGAACCGATCACAAGGATCTTATCAGCCTCAGCAGCAGCGCGATGTATCGCAAGCTCCGTGCCCCCCTTGGAGGTTCCAAGGAATACCATATCTTCACTGCATCGGGCATCATGGACGATAATTCGGTCCCTGAAGAATTCAAGGGTTTCACCAAATATGTAGCGGTATTCAGATGCTGTGGGAGCACGATGGGCCCCGGTTGCAACAATGCACTGAGCCGAAGAAAGATCAGCTGCCTTCATAAGCACCTTCAGCACCCTGGCAGTGGGAGTGGGTCTTGATGCATCATTGACAATGATCAGCATCTCTCCAGGAAGATCTGCGAACTGCCGGAAGCTCAAGTCCCCTTTATACCCTGCTGCGGCTTCGTGTATGAGGGTTTCTTCATCCTGCGGAGGATGCACGTCATTCGGTTCAAGCACCCGAATGTCCCCTGAAATCTCTCCCCGCTGTACTTCCTTTCCGTAGGGAAGATGAATTACTCCCATGAAATACCTCTCTGTTTCATCGCTTCAATCAATGGAAGGGGCTTGCCGCTGACAAACCGGACCATAGCTCCCCCTGCGGTACATACATACCCCAGTTTATTCATATCCGTAAACCGTGCAGCGGCACTGACGCTGTCTCCGCCTCCCACAACAGTATATCCCCGGGAGTCCTCCAATGCTTTCCACAGCTCCCGGGTCCCCAGTGAGAGCAGCTCCTGTTCAAACATCCCTGCCGGGCCGTTGACAAACACCGTCCCTGCATCCAGGAGCACCTTCCGGTACGCTTCAATGGTCCTGCTCCCAATATCTCCATAGAGTGTATCGCTCGGAAGGGATTGTGTCGATGCCTCCATCCGTGCTCCTTCGTGTTCAAATGCCAGATCCTGGGGCATCATGATCTGATCCGGATACTGCTTCAAATACCGCTTTGCATCGGGAATAAACTGGTCCAGCGAACGGTCCTTAAGAAACTTGTCAACTTCAGATCCCAGATCAACACCAGAAGCGATGAGGAACACCTCTCCGGTGACCCCGCAGGTGAGAATGGTGTCTGCCGTTTTCTTTGAGAGCACCTCCTGAAGCATCCCGAAGGCGTCGCTGATCTTCGCACCCCCCAGGAGAAACACCGAAGGTCTCCGGGGGCTGCTCATGACCTTGGTCAGAGCCTCAACCTCCCTGAACAGCAGCGGTCCAGCAGCGCTGGGGAGCACCTGCTGGAATGCAACCATGGATGGTGCATTCCTGTGGGCCGCAGCAAAGGCATCATTAACATAGAGGTCAAACAAACCGGAAAGGGACCTGACCAGGTAGGTGCTGACCATCTCCTGAGGGGTAAGCTTCACCGCCTGCTCGAAGGTGGACACCTCCTCGGTGAGATACCTGAGATTGCCCAGGATGACCGCTTCTCCCTCCTTGAGGGCGAGCACCGCCTCCCTGGCAGCAGGACCGCAGACATCATCTATATAGGAGACCTTCCTTCCCAGCTTCCGCTGAAGAATCTCTGCATGCTACTCCAGGGGAATCAGGTTCCGGTAGTCCAGGGTATCACCCTGGTGGGCAATCACCGCCGTCTTTGCACCATGCTCCATCAGGTATTCCAAG
>PWNW01000033.1 GCA_003557605.1 Spirochaetaceae bacterium | reverse complement strand
GAAGCGCAGCGAACACGAACATACAAAATGTGAGAATCAGTAGTGAACATTTCTTCATAAAAAAACCCTTTAAAACGAATAATTCCAGGATAACCCTACGGAAAAATCAGAAAACAAACCAGGTATGCCGAACCTGGGCTGAGTTGAAATGACCAGTTCATACAGCGGCGTCTGCCACTCAAAACTCAATTCCATATCCATTTTTAATTCCTGCAGAACAAACAATCCGGGTTCACCGGGATCGTTTTCAGACAATACTAGCATTGTTTGAAAAAACATGGAATCACCTAAATATTTTCCAATAAACATGGTGGTGTTTTCCAGTACTGCTGCAATTGGATTCACATTCACCTGGTAATCTGTAAGGTTTGCCAGCATGACATTATGAATCAGCTGCGTTCGTATGGAAAACACATCGAGACCAAGAGCGTTACGGATACGGGTGTCAAAATCGTTGATAAATGTCAGCTGATCAATAAGACCAAACTGGTTGATGATATCAGTGGCGAGGGATACAAACGCAAAGGCAGGAGACACACCTCCGCGTGCACCTTCCTGCTCAGATATCAGGATGCTGTCGCCAAGGATTCTTGCAATTTCATTAAGGGGAAGTGAAGGGTTCGACTCAAATCTGGGAGTAAGATTGCTGATTCTCTGGTTGTCTGCCACCAGAAAAATGTCGATCCGATTAGCCTGCTGATCATATTCCCGAATCTTTGCACGAACACTAACCATAGGGTCCATCTGCTGTTCAGTTTCTGCCAGACGGATGTTGCCTCCCGTAATATAAAAGTTTCTTCTGATATAATAGATCTCCCCGCTTTTTATACCAAGGTTCCCTGTGACGGAAAAGGTCTGCCGCTGTGAATGAAATACAATTCTCACGCTTTGGTTGGCATCAATGTTTGCAGTCATCACCGGCAAGTCTCTGGTAGGAAGAATAAACTGTACTGATCTTCCGGTGGTGATACGCAGGTCACCGGTGGTAAGTATCTCCTCTCCCAAGGGAATATGCTCAACGGTAACCATGCTGACAACCGCATCATCAAGGACCAGGTCTCCAGTTACATGGGTATGAAATCCCTGAATCTCAAGAGAAAGGTTGCCGGACACTTTTCCGTCATAAAAGATTTGAGGCTCAGTAAAGGTATAAGATGAAGGGATCTGTTTATTCTGAGGCACCGAAAAGTCCATGAAGAAATACTGGGGCACCCATTTTTCGATGTAAAAGTCAAGCTTCGTACGCACTGGTATATTTCCTACAAGGGTATTGAACTGGGAAAAATTCATCTCCTTGCCGTGAACTGACATCATCACATTAAAGGTCTTCAACGGTTCAGGAATGAAGTCTAACCCTATTACTGCTTCATCAACCATCAGCTCTCCGTAGAAATCAGGGTCCTGGATATTTCCGGTAACTGTTAAATAGCCCCTTGCAGTTCCGTAGGTGAAATCAATGACTGGTATCTGGAGAATATTAAGAAAGGAAATATCAAATACCACATTTTCCGCATGGAAGGTGAACATTCCCCTTCCTTCCCAGGTACCTTCAGCATCAAGCTGCAGAGGAAGACCTTCATGAAGACTGATGGTGAACTCACGCCTCTGGGAGTCAATGGAAAGGAAAAAGAGTTCTTCTTCATCTCCGCCTCTGAGCATGATGTTTTCTCCGGAAAGCTGGAGTTCAAAGTTCATCAGTTCAGAAAGCATGGTCTCGCCAAGCATAACCTGAGATAAGCGCAGATCTATAACAGTTTCCTCCAGGAACGTCTGAAACCGGGTAAGATCCAGGTAGCTTTCGACTGTTGGAAGCATGGCGCCGGCAGATGCCAAAGTTGAGACAATCACATCATCTCCTGTATCAAACTCCAGATCTGCAGATAGTTCAAAAAGTCCTGATTGAAAATCATACCTGCCTCTGATGTGCTGCAGCATGATGTTTTCATAGATCAAACTGCTGTCAGCAACAGTAATTCCCTGGGGATCTAGGGATGCTGACAGTTCTGCCTGATAAACAGTCTCCCGGTATTCGAGATCAGATACAGAAAGATTTACATCCGCAGAAAGGGTTCCAAGCACACCGTAGACGGTTAAAGTGCCGTCTACGGTTCCTGCTTCAGAGAAAAAAGGAAACCGCCTGATACTGCCGTTGGACACCTCTGCTGTTCCATGATAAAACCCGTCGTAATTTCGAAGGGTAAGCTTGTAGAGTTCATCTCCTTCACGAAATGAAATATCACCGCCTAGCAGGGATCGCTGTTCCAATGAATAGGAAAATGAGCCGGAACCTGCAATTTGATCCGTACTGTCCCGATAGATAATCTCTGAAACAGATGCAAAGCCCGGAGTGACTGAAGCCTTCAGGGACACTGAAGTGTTTTCAGCAAAAGGCAGTTCATGTACCGCAAGGGACTGTATGAGTAAACGGTAATCTTCAGCAGAAGCAATTGATCCGACAATCCTTGCACTCACAGGAACTGAAGAATGACCTTCAAGATCAGCAGGAACCATGAGCCTGTTGAAATGAGCAATTACCTGAAGGGCCTTTGAATTTATGTCAAGGGTGAAAGAGACGTCAGACCCGGGAAGGGAGGATGCAAACCGATTTGCCGGTTCAATCAAAAACGGCACCTGATAGGTCCTGTTAAGAAAGGTAACAGCAGGATGGATTTCCAGGGACTCGAAGTCGCTATAATCAATAGTTCCTGCAATGTGAAAATTATCATGGGCAAATTCAGCAGAAACCTGCATTGGACCAGAAGCGGACAGCAGTACGGTTATTGGGGTGTCTGAAATATTCTCGGGAAGCCTGACATTCAAGGTCCCCTCAGGGGTAAGGTCCTTCAGATGAAACATCCCCCTAAACCGCACTGGTATATCCTGAATCCTTCCCTGAACAGTATCAAAACGAAGGATATCGGAATCTCCGGTGAGCTTTCCCTGCAGATATGTAAGGGAAACATCCTCATAGGTAAATTCAGGAAGCCTGAATTCTGCTGAATAAGAGAGCAGTTCCAGATGGTCCTGCATGCTCAAAGCAGCGCTGGCACTGAAGCTCATCTCACGAATGCTCTTGATCACATCTGTGAGATCGGATTCAAGATGGACCTGCACCAGATCTTCTATGTTCAGCTGATCAGAAGATGCTGAGACTTCAATCAGCTGTTCTGTCAAGGAATACTTGAAAAGAACAGAAATACTATCGGTATCAATGGAAGCAGATACGCTGCTTGAATCAGCAGAGGCAAGAATTGGAATGTCCTTAACCGCAGCGTATCCATCAATATCTGCAGAAAAAGAAGGAAACTGCATTGATACGCTCTGGTCACGGTAGGATGCAGCAAAGCGTCTTGAATTAGAAAAAGTTCCGCTGTATTCACCCGACAGCACGTGGCGGGATGATTCGAAGCTGAAGGTAACCTCAGGATCTTCGGGAAGGATATAAAATTCACCTCGATACAGAATATTTCGGACCCGGTGGGGCCCGGAACTGATCACTATGTCTGCAGTATCAACATGGACGTTAATTCGGGAAAAATCAAACATCGGTTCTATAAGGGGAAATTCCTTATCAAGGTCAAAATCAGCCCGAAGATTACTGATATCAAGGGTCATGGATGAAAGCTTAAGGGCCCCTGACAGCATCTCAGCAAGAGGATACCTGATGGTGAGTGCATCAGCGGAGACAAATCCTGGTGCTGAAGATAGAACAACTCCCCTGATCTCTATTCTGTTGAACAGTCGGGGAGACATTGACTCATACTCAATATATCCGGAGATCATCTCCTCTGCCTGCATGTAGACATCTGCTATCCTGGTCTCCACTACGGAACGTAAGGCGGTCCTCAGGGGAAACATAAACAGCAGTGCTGATGCGGTGATGCAGAGAGCAATAACAGATTGTATAAACACCCTTCTTCCGGTTATCATAGATATTACTATATAATGTACTTACTCACGTGCAAAAATTCAATTGCGAGGCTGTTGTGAATACTTCAAGATTCATTGTGCTGGAAGGAATAGACGGTTCCGGCACCACCACCCAAAGTTCTCTTCTCCATGATCGTCTTCAGAAGGAGGGATTCACTTCCATGCTCACCTGTGAACCCACCCGTTCTCCAATTGGAGACTTGATACGGTCGATTCTCAGGACGAAGGTTCCCGCTCATCCGGAGACCCTGGCATACCTGTTTGCCGCTGACAGGCATGACCATCTCTACAATCCGGAAACCGGAATGATCAAGGCTCTTTCACAAGGTCACTGGGTAGTCCTTGACCGGTATATGTTCAGTTCCCTGGCCTACCAGACCGTTCAGTGCAGCAGGGATCTGGTATATACCCTTAATAACAACTTTCCCCTGCCGGAGATTACGTTTTTTCTTGATCTTAATCCCGAAATTTCACTGCAGCGCATCAGCACCAGAGATTCTGAACGTGAAATCTACGAGCATATTGATTTTCAGCTGAAGGTGCGAAGCAGGTATCAGCAGGTGTTTTCCGAGTACAGCAGCCGTACGGAAATTGTTGCAGTAGATGCTTCAATGGACCAGGATGCGGTACATCAGAAAATATGGGGCATTATCAGTCAGAGAATCAGCATGGCATCCCCATAGGAGAAAAACCGGTATCCCTGTGAAACAGCAAGGTTGTATGCATCAAGGATTCGCTGCTTTCCGCCGAAGGTGCAGACAAGCACCATAAGAGTAGATCCAGGGGTGTGGAAATTAGTGAACATCGCATCGGCAACCTTGAATTCATATCCCGGTTTGATATACAAGTCCGTGGAATATGTCCCTGAACGGATGCTTTCGCCCTCCCATGCTGATTCAACGCAGCGCATTGATGTAGTTCCCATGACAAGTACGGGAACTGAGTTCTGCTTTGCCTGCGCAATAATTTCAGCTTCTTTTTCCCCAATGGTATATGTCTCATGATGCATGCGGTGATCTTCAATGTGCTCAGACCTGATGGGAACAAAGGTACCTATCCCGACATGGAGTGTGATATCAACAATGGCAATGCCCTTTTCACGCAGCCGGCCTTCAAGATTTTCAGTCATATGAAGGCCTGCAGTGGGAGCAGCAACAGAGCCGATGCTGGATGCATACACCGTCTGATATCGTTCAAGATCTTCCTCCTGGTCTTCTCGACGAATATAGGGAGGAAGAGGCATATGTCCATGGCTGAGAAAATAGGTTTCATCAATACTGCGGGATGTCTGAAGGATCCTCAGGTTCTGCGCATCAGAAGCAGCAGTAATAACCCCTTCAAGTCCGCCAGGGAACCGGTACCGGTCCCCAATTCTCTGTCTGGCAGATTTCGACACCATTACTTCCCAGTGCTGCTCATCTTTTTGGCTGATAAACAAAAATTCGACACAGCTTCCGGTGTGTTTTTCTGCATGCACCCGGGCTTTTCGAACCCGGGTATTATTTCTTACCATCACCATCGGCGGATCAAGAAATTCATCAAGCTTGTCAGTGACGGTGTGCACTATACGGCCGCTGTCACGATGAATCACCATAAGTCTGCTCTCGCTTCGACGTTGTGAAGGGTGCTGGGCTATTTGTGATTCAGGAAGGTTAAAATAAAAGTCCCTGGTCTTCATGGTCCTCCAGAGGTTCAATGTTAAACAGTTCGTAGGCTTTTTTCGTTGCGGTCCTTCCACGGGGTGTTCGTTTAAGAAAACCCTGCTGAATCATAAAGGGCTCATAAAAATCTTCAAGAGATTCAATGGCCTCCCCCACTGATATTGCCAAGGTTTCCGCTCCCACAGGGCCTCCGTCAAAATGATTGATAATCGCTGAAAGTATTCTCCGATCCTGCTGCTCCAGGCCGAAGGAATCTATCCCAAGCTTATCAAGTCCGAAGGTGACAATATCCTTGGTAATCACCCCGTCAGCAAGAATCTGGGCATAGTCCCGAAGCCTTCTCAGCAGTCTGTTAGCTACCCGGGGAGTGCCCCTGGAGCATTGAGAAAGCATGAGCACCGCTTCCTTGGTAATGTTGGTTTCAAGAATCCGTGAAGAACGGTCAAGCACATGATACAGCTCTTCAGGAGAATAAAACCCGATACGGAAATTGATGCCGAAGCGGGTATGAAGAGGGGCTGCAACCTGGCCCGTTTTTGTAGTGGCCCCTATCAAGGTAAACTTTGGAAGAGGAATACGAACGGTTCTCGCAGTAGGTCCTTGTCCAATAATCCAGTCAAGCTCAAAGTCCTCCATAGCAATATAGAGGATTTCCTCTAAAGCAGGTTTAAGGCGGTGCACCTCATCAATGAACAGAACGCTTCCTTCCTGCAGGGTAGTAAGAATCCCCGCAAGGTCCTTCGGCTTCTCCAATGCTGGTGCTGAAGTAGCCTTCAGTTCACCATCCATTTCATGGGCAATTATTGCAGCTATGGTGGTCTTGCCGAGACCCGGTGGGCCGGAGATGAAAACATGGTCAAGAGGTTCGCTTCTCTGGCGGGCTGCATCAATAAAAATACGCAGGTTCTCCTTCAGCATCGCCTGTCCCTGGAAATCCTTCAGAAGCTTCGGCCTGAGCACCTGCTCCTGTTCATCTCCTTCAACCATTTCTCTTGTCAGCATAGACTCGTTCATCAGCACATCCTTCAGCTCAGCAGAGCAATAGCCTGTTTCAGCACCGCAGACTCTCTCTGCGAAGTATCCATACCGGTTGCATCAAGGGATGACGATACCTGCTGCAAAGCCCGTTTTGCCTTCTGACGCTCATATCCCATCTGCACCAGTGCTTCCAGAATATCCTTCAAGTCGTCGGCAGGCTCCTTGTCGGCAGGTTCAATGAGTTTTCCCTTAAGCGCAAGTATCAGCTTCTGGGCAGTCTTCTTCCCCAGACCGGGAACCTTTGAGAGCACAGCCAGATCATCATGCCTGATAGCCTCCGTGAGAAGCGGTACGCTGAGACCGGAAAGGATTTTCAGACCCTGTTTCGGTCCGATACCTGAAACAGATATTAAATCAAAAAACAGCTGACGTTCCGTCTCATCTGCAAATCCCACCATAAACAGCTGGTCTTCACGGTGATGAACATAGGTGTACACCGTGCAGTCCATCCCAATTCCGGGAAGAGAAGACAGGGCCTGGTCAGATACCAGCATCGACCATTCAATACTTCCGCACTGAAGCAGCAGAACTCCCTGATGCTTGCCGGTTACTGTTCCAGTTAATGCGTTGATCATTAATACAGCCCCCTGGTCCCTTCACAGGTATGGATATGGCAGACTGCCGCAGCGAGTGCGTCCGATGCGTGATTCATGGCACGGCCCTCCTGGAGACCAAGCATAAAGGAAATCATATGCTCCACCTGTTTTTTCGTTGCCTTCCCCATTCCAGTTACAGCAAGCTTAATCTGAAGTGGAGTATAGCATGCATAGGAGATTTGCTGAAGTGAGGCAAGATACTGCAGAGATCCAATGACTTTTGCAATGGGAATGGCGCTGGAAACATTTCTCAGAAAGAAAATATCTTCAATGCTCAAGCAGCCGGGACTATACTCCTCAATCACCTGCTTGACTGATTCGGTGATGTCAAGAATCCTCTGGTCCATGGGCGCATCGACATTGGTGGAAATCGTACCGAAGCAATAGGCCCTGAGCCTTCCTCCTTCAGCATCTACGATTCCCCATCCCGTTGAGGCAATTCCAGGGTCAATGCCTAATACTCTTTGCATTACAAATAGTCATCTGGGTTGAAGTCATCGGGGATATCAAGGTTTGTTGATACTGACTGCACATCATCAAGATCATCAATTTTTTCAATCAGCCGAAGGGCTTTGGCAGTCTTGTCAGGTTCAAGGGAAATATTCACGTCGGGGATGCGGGTAATTTCAGAGCTGTTCTCCTTGAACCCCTTCGCCTGAAGCGCTTCAAGCACATCCGCGAATTCTTCAACTGCCGTAATTACTTCATATTCATCACCCTGGGTTGATACATCCTCAGCACCTGATTCCAGGGCAGCTTCAAACATCTCATCTTCGGAGCAGGTGTCAGCAGGAAATGTGATGATTCCCTTTCTCTGAAACAGGTATGATACGCACCCGGTTTCTCCCAGATTCCCTCCGTTTTTTGTCAGCATGCTTCTTACATCAGCGGCTGTTCGGTTTTTATTGTCCGTAAGGGCATCTATCAGTATTGCCACTCCTCCGGGTCCATAGGCTTCATAGGTCAGCTCCACATAATCAACGCCCTCAAGGTCTCCGGTCCCCTTTTTAATAGCCCGCTCAATATTGTCCTTCGGCATATTTTCTGTTTTTGCCTTCAGCACAGCGGTCCTCAGCCGAGGATTTGCCTCGATATCCCCTCCGCCAAGCTTAGCAGATACCGTTATCTCCTTGATCAGCTTGGTAAAGATCTTTCCGCGCTTTGCATCCTGCGCGCCTTTTTTATGACGAATGGTGGCCCATTTACTATGTCCTGACATCTATTGAAGCTCCTTAGATAATTCGTTCTTGCACAGCAAAAAGTATCACAGCTTAAAAAAAACTGTCAAGTGGCCTGACTGTCCCGTCCAGATCAAGCTCCTCCACGGTACTGAAAAAATCAAGCACCACGGTGTCCATGATCAGCATGCCCTGTTCAAGAAGCGCATGGTGCTGCATCATACCTGCTGATTCCCATTTCTCAGAGCACTGTTCTACTGCATCGGCGGTCTCATCACCGTAAATGCTGCGAATCCTCTGCATCGGAATACCGAATTCAGTTCGTAATGATACCATAATAAGGTCCTTCAGTGCATCCCTGGAAGTAACAGTCTCAGCCTCCGCGCCATGCATACCCTCCATGATAAACCCCTGAACGTCCCGAATTCCTGTAAACCTGAGAATATGGTCAGGGAAAACCAGACCGGAGACTGCACTGCATCCGATACCGATATAGTTTTCAAGCCTCCAGTAACGGAGATTATGCTGTCCCTCCCTTCCTTCGAGGGAAAAATTTGAAAGCTCATAATGGCGGTACCCAAGCTGCTTCAGATATTTCCATGCAGGGGTAAGGTGGTCCTTTAGGGAAGTTTCCCGATATCTGCGGCTCAAGGGTGTATTATCCTCCAAGGCAAGATCATATAATGATATATGTTCCGGAGTGCATATCTCAAGCAGCGAGTCAATATCCCTGAGGGTGTCATCGGGTTCAGTGCCGGGGACTGAAGTAATGAAGTCTGCATTCAGCTGCAGCTCTTTATGGGCTGCAGCTTTCAGCAGAGATTCCTTCAGCCGGTCAATATTCCCTTCCCTGCCCAGTATCCTTCGGATGTTCGGATCAAAGGACTGAATGCCGAAACTGATGCGGTCAACACCGTGGGAGATTATACAGTCCAGGGAACTGTCAGTCAGATGCTCGGGGTTCATTTCAATGGTGGTTTCACTGGAACCGGTAATGTACGGTGAAAGTGCATCAAGCAGAAGAGACAGATCATCAGCACTGAGCATGCCCGGATCTCCCCCTCCGATATAGATTGTGGGAACTGTCAGATCTGCTGCCATGCTGATATCTTCAGCCATCCGTCTGATATACCCGCCAGCATCACAGGATGAGTATGGTACGGAAAAAAAAGCACAGCATCCGCACTTTTTTCTGCAGAAAGGAATATGAAGATACACAGATGCTTCGCTTATTTTTTTGACTTCCCGGTATAGGCTGGTCATACCTTATCTGATCATTCCCGCACGGGAAAAAGGCCAGAAGATGAAATTTGCCTTTCCCAGCACCTTTGTATTTGATACAGGACCGAAATACCTTCCGTCTATGGAATTGTCACGGTTATCCCCGATGGGGAACATATGCCCCGGAGGAATATAGTACCCGTTGTCATGCCGGTAAAGCTCATTGCGTGCATTCTGGTCATAGGGAAACAGGCTTAACAGCTCATACTGGTATTCACGGGAAAACTCGTAAAAATCAACCAGACTGGGATTCCTGCTGATTCTCTGCAGTTCAGTCCTGTCCTCTG
>PWNW01000189.1 GCA_003557605.1 Spirochaetaceae bacterium | reverse complement strand
GGACAGTCATCCTGAATATGATATCCTGCCCTGTAGATATCCCCGACAGAATTCCCCCCGCATGGTTTGATCCGAATATCCCTGGGGAAATGATGGAATCATTGTACTGGGATCCGTAACAGCGGGATGACCTGAACCCATCTCCAAATTCTATCCCCTTTACTGCCCCAATTGACAGCATGGCATGGGCAAGCAGGGCGTCGAGCTTCTGAAACACCGGATCTCCAAGTCCGGCAGGAACTGAAGAGCAGATGCATTCGGCGATGCCTCCAACGCTGTCTCCCCGCTGTGACGCCTCTTTAATAACCTGTTCCATTTCACGGGCTTTGCTTACATCCGGACAGCGTACAGGATTTGATTCAATCGCAGAAAGGTCCAGCTCTTCTGCCTCAATATGGTGAACTGCTCTGGTATAGGCAGTTACGGTAATGCCGCGAACCGCTAAAAGCTGTTTGGCTGCAGCACCTGCGGCGGTCCGTGCTGAGGTTTCTCTCCCAGAGGAGCGTCCTCCTCCGCGGTAGTCACGATGTCCGTACTTCATATGGTACCCGTAGTCCCCATGGCCTGGACGGAAGGCATCTGCAATACTGTCGTAGTCCTTGCTGATCTGGTTTTCATTGAACAGCATCATGGCAACCGGTGCACCGGTTGTCTTTCCCTGAAAGAGCCCGGAAAGCACTCTGATGGTGTCGCGCTCTTTTCTGGGAGTAGTAATATCGCTTTGTCCTGGCTTTCTTCGGTCCATTTCCTTTTGTATCGCGTCAATATCTAAAGGAAATCCCGACTCAATACCGTCAATGATCACCCCGTTTGCTTCCCCGTGGGACTCTCCGAAGGTGGTGATGCAGAAATATTCACCGAAACTGCTGCCTGCCATAATACCTCTCACATAATTCCGATAATTTTTGAATGAGATACTCCGCCCACTGTGGTGCCGGCTGGTCTTCTCCGGAAAGCACAGCATCGCAGAATGAGTAATAGAGATTCCTGCGCCTCTTCCAGAGCTGATGAAAACTCTCAGCAGGGTCTTCAGCTGAGAGAAAAGGAGGAATTCCTCCGGACATGATTCGACGATACAGTACTGTCTCGGGAACATCAAGGAACAATCCGATACCAGACCGTCTGCAGAGGTCCATCAGTCGGGGATTGTCGCAGGCACCGCCGCCCAGGGCAATCACTGAAGGGGTCTCTGAGGAGTTTTGAAGAAACTCAGCACAGACTTGGTATTCAAGATCACTGAATGCCTCTCGTCCTTCCTTTGCATAGAAACTTCGTATGGTGGAGTTCTGGGGAAGATGCTTCAGCACAAGTTCATCACTGTCTGTAACTGCCCATCCGAGATGTTCAGCTGTCATTGAAGCAATGGTGCTCTTGCCGGAGTGCTTGATGCCGTAAAACAGAAGCCGCTTCGGCAGTTTGAGGGTCCTTGAGGTACGGATGTTCAATGACAGCTGCTGCCCCATAGGTTTCTACTTCTTCGTTTTTTTTCGCCGTTTCGGTACTTTTCGTTTCTTTCTCGGTTTCTTGAGAGCGCCGTTGAATCTGGCAAGCTCAAGAAGTTCGGTCAGATCAGTCTTCAGCTGAGCAATTTCTGCATGCATCTTTTCACGTGCCTGAGGGTCCTGGGGGATAGTAACGTCAGTTTTTTTCTCTGCAGGGATGTCAAGCTTAGCCGTGGGATGCTTATTGACCGTTTCACCGTGATTCAGGATTTTTTTTTTATCCAAATGGATGTCTTCACTCTCTTCGGCTTCCCCGGAAGGAATCTTCTTCTCAGGAGCATTCAGCAGTTTCACTGCCGCCTGTTCGGTCTTCTGACGCTCCCGCAGCAGAGATATCTGTATGGAAAGCATGGCAAAGAACAGCAGGAGAAATATCAAGGAGGGGGCAAACTCTATAAGCAGCTCCTGCATATCCCCGATAAATACCTCAGAGCCTGCAGATTCATAGAGGATGTAGATCCGATAGGCTGAATTTGCAAGAAATGCTGCGGAAGGAAGAACCCAGTACTTTCCCAGACCCCGGGAGAACATCAGGGTAAATGCGATCAGAAATGGAAGAAATGAGACTGCAGTCTGGATAATTTCTATGGTAAACTTGTTCATACCTGTTGTCTTTCTTTACGTCTGCTTGTTAAGATGTGGTATCATACTATCATAACTGCAGATTCTAGGGAACAATCAAATGACCAATATGCTTTCAAAAGAGGTGCTCCATCGGAGAAAAATTCCCAGGGACACCGACATACGGGGTGATTTCTTCAGAGACACCACGGCAATACTTCATTCTTATCCCTTCAGAAGGCTGAAGAACAAGACCCAGGTCTTTTTCGCACCACAGAATGACCATATATGCACGAGGATAGAACATGCCTTTCATGTCTCCACTATCGCCGCTGCAGTATGCAAGGGGCTGGACCTGGACGGTGATCTGGCATGGGCAATTGGACTCGGACATGATCTGGGACATGCTCCCTTCGGTCATACTGGTGAAAAAGTGCTCTCAGAGATCTGCGGATCCTTTATCCATGAGCTTTTTTCACTCAGGGTTGTAGACATGCTTGCGCTCTACGGTGAAGGACTTAACCTGACCTATGCAGTACGCGACGGAATTGCCGGTCACTGCGGAGAGAAATTTGAGCAGCGCATTACTCCCCGAAGCTATGAAGCAGATCTCAATGCTCTTTCAGACCGGGAGCTCTATCCCTGTACATGGGAAGGGGTAACAGTGCGGTTTGCCGACAAGGCCGCTTACCTGGGAAGGGATATTGAGGATGCCGTGCAGCTAGGTGTTATTTCACGAAGTGATCTTCCCAAGGGACCATCAAAAATCCTCGGATCAACCAACCGTGAGATCATAAATACCCTGGTCAATAATATGATTGAATCCTCAATGGGTGCCGAATCCATCGGATTCTCCGACCGGGTGTATGAGGCGGTGCTGGAACTGAAGGAGTTTAATTATCAGAAGATATATCTTTCACCGCTTCTGACGAGTTATCATGATTATTTCCATCGTGTGCTGGACCTGCTGGTGCATTATCTCAGGGAGCTGTTCTGCCGGTGGGGGTATGACACAGGGCAGTACCGCAGTGAAAAAAACCTCCTTGCGGGAAGGTTCGGCGATTACCTGAGAAAAATGCAGAAAGCCTATGAAGAGACTCAGGCAGATGAACTTGTGATTGCGGTAGACTATGTTGCGGGAATGACCGATACCTATGCCCTGGAATGCGTTCAGGAGATATTGACACCTAGACATATGCATGAGCAGTTCAATCGGATGATTCTTGAGTATCGGGACCTGTAGTTCCGGCGGGGGAAAGCTTCTCTATTTCTGCAATGAACTGTTTAACATCATCAAACATCCGGTACACTGATGCAAACCTCACATAGGCAACCGGATCGATTCCGTAGAGTTTCTCAAGCACCATTTCTCCCAGCTTCCCTGAAGAAATCTCCCGTTTGTTTCCTGCATGGACCGCTGCTGCATCTTCAATGTCGTTGAGTATCTGGTCAATGTCATTCTGACTGATGCTCCGCTTTTCCAGTGACTTCTGCAGCCCTCGTTCAAGCTTGTTCATGTCAAAAAGTTCACGCCTTCCGTCTCGCTTGATGACCTTCAGGGGTTTTTCTTCAATTTTTTCATAGGAAGTGCATCGGTATCCGCAGCTGAGGCACTCCCTCCGCCTTCTGATGGTGGTCCCGCTGGGGTTCTGGCGGGTTTCAATAACACGATCATGAAGGCTGGCGCATCTGGGACATCTCATTTCCTGCTCCTGGGTTGCAACTCTCTCTATCTGTGATTATAATAACAGAAAGTAAGTATGGTAACAAGATGAATGTGAAAACTGTCAGCAGTATTGTGAAAGAATTAATTGAAACCCGGCCGTTTCTTCTGGAGGCGATGATTCGGGGAATACTCAGCTTCAACAACCTCGCAGAAGAGCTGAGAGGAGAAATTGAACAGCAGGCGGGAAAGCAGGTAACCCAGTCATCAATTGTTATGGCTCTCCGACGGTATGCAGAAGAGATTAAGACCTTGCGGCAGTCACTGACTTCCCGGACCATGAACTATGAAATTTCCATGAAGACCCATATCTTTGACATCAATCTAGTGAAGGATGAACAGCTGCTGGGGCTGCTTCATCATGTTTATGGGATGGTGTCGATTCAGCGAGGAGACTTTCTGAACATCAGCGTGGGAAGCAATGAAGTAAGCATCGCAGTCAGCCAGAAATACCGCCTCAACCTGCTGGACCTGTTTCGTGAGGCTGAAGTCATCCATGCAAAGGAGGACCTTGTTGCTGTTACGGTGCTCTTTACCGGAGACTTCATCCATACTCCAGGGGTAGTCTATGAAGCAGTAAGGCGGCTTGCCTGGGAGAACATCAATATGTATGAGATAATTTCGACTACTAGTGAGCTTACCTTCGTAGTTGATATGGAACATTCACTTAAAGCCTTTGAGTCTCTTCAGTCCTTCTTGTAATCGTCACGGTAATATCCCCTTCTTCAGTGCAGTGAAGCGTGCTCACCAGCGACTGTATCACTGTAATAAAGACGCGTTTTACATAGCCGTTGAGGGGAATCTCCGTTCCTCCCACCGTCAGGCGGATATCTTTATCCATAGTGTCTCTCCTTCATGAGCTCAATAATTGTATCAATATCATCACGGGAGCACAGTCGCTGACTGGGAAGTGCTGCAGCCTGAAGGGCCCTGACAGCCGCTGCACTGCCGTCGTGCAGCATTAGACTGCACAGTTCATACCCCGGTTTGATTCCCTCCCAAAGAGTGTCTTCTGTGCAGATGACCGCTCTCAGGGAACCTGGTGCAGAAAGCCCTTCAAAAAGCAGGCAGTAACCATCAGGTGCTTTAAAATTTCCTATGTGATGCTTTCTGTCCCGGGGTATCATAATCACTTTATCAGCGCCGCATTGAAGCAGCCGTGATGAATCATTGTCCGGCCCTTCTGAGAGCTCACTGTGATGCACCTTGAACACACGGATAGTCCCTGTCAAGCGGGGCATCAGTGCGCACAGAAGAGTTGTCTTTCCGGTATGCTTCCATCCGATCACCGAGAAGGCAATAGGGTCTTCAACAATCATGAACAGTATTGTACCATTGCGGTAATGGAGATACAACAAGCGCTGAAGGTGCTCGAAAGCGGCAGAAACATCATTGTGACCGGTGAAAAGCACAGTGGAAAAACCAGCTTCTGCAGGGAGCTGATCAGGCAGTCACCCGTCGGCACATGGGGGGGAATACTTTCCTGCACCATCAAGGACGGCCATCGTATCGTCGGGTATCGTCTTGAGCATATTCTCTCCGGTGAGTGCAGGACAGCCCTGAGAGAAATACCGGGGTATTCCACAGATCAAGGAGGAGGTATCAGGTTTATTCCAGATGAACCGGCTTTTCAGTGGGCTGTGCAGAGCATTCTCAAAGATGAGAAGAAGCATGTGCGATACATCTGCATTGATGAAATCGGGCCGCTTGAACTGCAGGGGCGGGGCTTGTATGATAGTATCCGAAGCCTCGGTGCTCCAAAAGGGAAGACCTATGCACTGGTCGTCAGATGGTCCCTGCTTGAGCGTGTCCGTGAGACCTTCGGCCTTTCAGATTATGAGATTATTTCACTATAAGGATGTCTGAATGAATGAACTTCTTTGGATTCTGATGCTGCTGCTCAATTTCTGTTCCATTATGCTCTGCTACCGGCTATGGGGAAAGACGGGACTGTACGTCTGGATTCCCATATCGGTAATCATTGCTAATATTCAAGTTACCAAGACCGTAGAGCTTTTCGGATTTGAAGCAACCCTTGGAAATATTGTGTATGCCACCAGTTTCCTCGCCACAGATATCCTGAATGAAAACTACGGAAAACGGGATGCCGCTAAAGCGGTGGGAATCGGGTTTTTTTCCCTTATCGTAATGACTGTGCTGATGAACCTGGCGATACTCTTTGAACCCTCCGCCTCTGATTTTGTACAGGAAAGCATGGGCACCATCTTCGGTTTGATGCCTCGTATTGCCGCGGCAAGCCTTCTGGCTTACGGCATTTCACAGCTTCATGATATATGGGCATATGCGTACTGGAAAAATAAGAAGCCCGCTGCTTCCTTCATCTGGCTGAGAAACAATGCCAGCACCATGGTCAGCCAGCTGATCGACAGCGTAGTATTCACCTTGGCTGCTTTTTACGGCGTTTTTCCTGTTGAAGTGCTTCTGCAGATTGTCCTCACCACGTATGTGCTGAAATGGGTGGTTGCTGCTGCGGATACTCCCTTTATCTATCTTGCACGAAGATGGTCTATCCAGGGAAAAGTTTAATCATCAGGCATCACGCTGAACCGTCTGGTTCCGCTTGATCTTTTTTGTCGGGGTAGTCTCAAGCGGCTGTTTCAGTACCGTCACCTTGGTGATCCGCTGATAGGGCAGCAGCTGGGCATTGACCTGGGCAGCTGCTTCGCTGATCTGCTTGTGGGTCTCCTGCTGGTCAGCATCATTGAAATACTCGCTGTTTGGGAAAATCAGAGCCTCGATGCCCTCGGAAAGGAGGGATTCATCAAGAAGATATCCCCTGACCAGCACCTGTTCTATCTGGGGGTAAAGCTGAAACAGCTCTTCGATTTCCTCGGGATAGACATTCTTTCCTCCCTCGGTAACGATTACAGATTTCAGTCTCCCGGTAAGCATAAGGTATCCTTCCTTGTCGATACATCCCGCATCACCGGTCTTCAGAAACCCGTCTGAAGTAAAAAGTTCCTTGGTATGAACTTCATCTCGGAAATATCCTCTGGTGGTGTTCGGCCCCTTCACGGTTACTTCACCAATTCCCCGATCATCGGGATCAAGGATGTTCAGTTCTATCATGTTCAGAGGAAGTCCCACTGAGGTGTATCTGCAGGCATGAAGAGGATTCAGGGTAATGATGGGGGAGGTTTCCGTGAGTCCGTATCCCTGCACGAAGGGGACCCCAAGTTCGTTGAACCTGCGGAAGGTCTCAGGAGAGAGGGGGCCGCCTCCGGAAATGGCGGCTCTGAGCCCCGAAAACCCGATTGCCTGAAGCACAGAAGAAAACACCACACGCCCCATATTCACATGAAACTTCTGTTTCATGATACCGCTGATGCGCATCAGCATCAGGATGACTGCACTTGCAAAGGGCCCTTTTGCCTTGATCTCCTTCATTACGGCCTTGAGTATCTTGTTGAAAAGCAGCGGGATGCCGATAAACATGGTGACCTGCCCCTCCTTGAGTTCCCTGATGATCTCCTTGCTCACCATGCGTGAACCGAAGAGAAGCGAAGCGCCGTGCAGCACCGTCTCTCCAAGACAGACGGTGAGAGTATAGATATGATGGAGCGGAAGCAGGGCATAGTAGATGTCCTCCGGCGTTCCGGCAATGAAGTCGGGATGTCCTGCCATAAAAATATTTGACACGATGTTGGAATGGGTCAGCATCACTGCTTTTTCATTCCCCGTTGTGCCGCTGGTGAACATCAGGCATGCAAGGTCATCGCAGGAAGGTCCTTCTGGAATCTGGGAGCTTTCAGGAAGAGAGAACACCTCAGAAAGTGCAAGGCTTAACATATTGGATGGGTGAAGTGAATCAAGTATCTGCTGGTCTGCAATAACTGCCTTGGTTTCAGCAAAATCAGAGAGGGAAGCGATACGCTGTGTGCTGTACTGGAAATCCAGCGGAACAGCAGCAGCCCCGGATGCAAGGATGCCGAAGAATGCGGCAGCCCAGTGGGGGCTGTTTTTCCCTGAAAGCGCCACGGTATCACCTGGTCCAATTCCCTGTTCAGCCAGAAAGGCTGCAACATGCTTCACCGCCTGCTGTACTTGCCTGTAGGAAAAGCTTTCATTGGGTGTCATGGTGAAAAAACAGGGTTTCTCCGGATACGCTTCAGCGCTCATGTTCAGAAGTTCAGGAAGAGTCGGCCAGGTTCCTTGAAAGTCAGTTCCTCTTCTTTCAAGGATGCTCCAGGAATTAAACATACTATCACCTGTGAATGTTGATGTTCCCACGCATATGATCAATCATCTCAGAAGTGCCCGCCAAGGCGTACCCGCTGGTGCGTCCGCGGCGGACCAGTTTCCGGTAATCAATATGCGAACCGTCAAGATACTGTATATCAAGGCCCAGGGAAGAAATAATTCCATGAGCAGCGGCAATGTCCCAGATAAAGCTGGGAGAGAATACCGCAAAATCGATATGGGAATGAAGGGCAGGGGAGAGCAGATGAATTATGGTGCTTCCAAATGACCTGATTTTCCCGGAAAAGCCCTCAATGGTGACGGAATTGCGGGATGTGGAGCACATGACTGCCTGTTTCGGAGGAATGGAAAATTTCTTAGGTGAAATCCTCTGATTATCTCTGCTCTGGGCAGCTTCGCCGGGAAACCGTGAAATAAACAGTCCCTGGTCATGTCCGATGCCCCATCGGGGCGCATATACGATTCCGCCGGCTATCTGGTAGTCAGCATCAAGAATGCCCGCAGCAATGCACCATGCAGGCATGCCCTGGCTGTATGCATCAGTGCCGTCTATCGGATCAATGGCAAACAGATAGTCCCATCCGCTGTCAGGGGGCTGTTCAGATTCTTCAGAGAGTATGCTGCAAGAAGGATACAACGTTCTGACCGTATCACAGAGATGCTTGTGAATAAACATATCAGCATCGGTGAGCACTGAACCGTCTGATTTATAGTTTCTCAGCACATCAGCCTGATGTTCAAGAGCATAGGTGCCGCAAAATGACACAGCGTCAAGGAACCTGGAACGTGCCAGGCTGTCTGAAAAGATGTTCCGTGAAGACATACCGGGATTCTACAGGAATTACCGCGTTTGGGGAAGAGAACTTGCCTGCGGTGAACAGAAGATTGAACTCCCCGTTGGAAATATGGTACTCTTGCGGGGTTATGACTGACCGCTTCGTGGAGCATATCCAATCATATTTTTACCGCACTTCCTCATACACAAATCTTCTGAATCAGCTGCAGGGCAATGAGCACTCTGTGCATGTCCAGGGGCTTGAGGGATTTCCCCTTGCATGGGCGCTCCATGATCTTGCAGGACGAATTTCCCGCCCTGTAGTTGCCGCAGCGGCATCCTGGGAGGAGATACGTTCACTCCATCTCGATCTCTCTGTTCTCGGACGTGATTCCGTCTGTTTTCCATCCAACAGTCAGTCAGTGCTGGCATACTATCAGGGGACATATCGAAATTCCGCTGAACAGATCAAAAGCCTCAGCAGAATATCACGAGGTGCTGATGTTGTGCTGACAACCATCAGGGGACTGTGCATGCCCGCACCGGGACTGGAGGATCTTACCTCCCGCATGATATCTGTGAAACCAGGAGACGCTATGGACCTGGAGCAGATATCAGAGGTGCTGACGCAGATGAATTATGTACGGGTGCCGAAAACTTCCATCCACGGTGAATTCACCCTTAGGGGTGAGGTGCTTGATATCTTTGTCCCTGAGGATGATTTCCCCATTCGCATATCTGTTGACTGGGATCATATTGAGACTATCAAGAACTACGATCCCCTGACTCAGCTTCCTGTTGAAGGGAGTAATCTTGGTGAGGTATCGATTATTCCTGCTCTGGATATTGAAGTTTCAGGGAGCTGTTCTCACCTGCCGTCTCTGCTTGACCCGGAAACCCTGGTGGTGCTGCTGGGCTCTTCAGCCCTTGAGAACTCATACCAGAGCATGAGAAAGGAAGCTGCCGATGCATACCGAAGGGCGGTCATTGAATCCCTTTCCCCCCCTGATATTGATTCTGTTCTCCTAGACTATCCCTCTTTTCTTAAAACTTCAAAGAAGGTGCTTTCCTGCACCGATATCAGAAGTGCTGACGCAAAAGGAAGGGGAATTTCCTTTGCATTTCAGGGACCGCGTTCCTTTTTCGGCAATATGCACTATTTTCGTGAAGAGACCGAACATCTTGTGAATGCCGGATACTCAGTTTTTGTGTTCTGCGGCTCCGGTGCGCAGATGCAGC
>PWNW01000290.1 GCA_003557605.1 Spirochaetaceae bacterium | reverse complement strand
TGGTCCATGGGTACAGCAATTGGAACCTGATCACCCGCTGTGTTTCTTGCCGCCTCCAGCAGCATTCCCCCCACATCATCGGTATGCTCTGCGCTGTTTGCCCCGTGAAGGGAAAAGATAATACCGTCCAAAGGAAGCACCTGAGCGAGGCGGGTAACCAGCTGGTCCTCAAAATACTCGTATGCTTCCCGGGAAAGCCTGCCTCCGGCAACATCCTTAGCCCAGAACAGGGGACAGAGCTCAACATCGGGCTTCGAAGAAAACAGGTCCAGAATTCCGTTAAGGGTATCTTTGTCCTGGGTTTTCTCTACCAGTTCATCTCCAAATTTGAGGGAATGTACCCGAAATCCGTCAAGCTGTGAAATCTTCGGATTAAACGTATCAGTCTCCTGACTCACTCCTACCAGTGCAATTCTCATCGTCTGCGCTCCTTATTATGACAGATCAATCATTGACCGGTCCTGCATGACATGCAGCACCTTCTTCGTTCCTTCGGCTATGTCCTTCATGTCATCAGCGGCATAGACCGGCATGACGGCAAGCTTGGCATACCGCTGCACCAGTTCCTCGGTTGCCGTGAATTCCTCCGGCCGGTACCGTCGGGCATCCTCCAGACAGCACCGTATCACCTCAATTCGGTCCATGGTCTGGCAGTAGGATGTGGGACCGTACACCAGTCCCTCAGCCTTAAGGGCACGGGCAAAGTATTCGGTGTTCTCACGGCTTTTCAGGTCAAAGGCCAGCAGTATTCCCGCATCATCCTCGGGACGTACTGCCCGGAACTTCAGCCCGGGGAAATTATCTGCAAGCTCATCCCTGAGAAACTGCCAGTTCGTTCTGCACCGCTGAATCAGGTCCGGAAGCTTTCTCATCTGCGCCAGGGCAGCGGCACCGCTGAGTTCTCCCATGCGCCACTGCATTCCGCAGAAGGGACGGGTCATAACCGGAGATGCCAGGCGGGAGGCAAAGGTATCACGAAGCAGGCCCAGGTCATGGAACCGCACAGCACGTTCAAAGAGTCTCTGGTCATCGGTGGCAAAGACCCCTCCGTCACCGGCGGTAATCATCTTGTGTGCCTGCAGGCTGAAGCAGGAGACTATTCCCCGGTTATGAAGTCCGTCGTCATCCTTCCCTTCCACCCATGTCTGGGCAGAATCTTCAACCACCGCGATGCCGTGATTGCCGGCAATCCGGCAGATCTCTTCAAGCCTCCCCACACCTCCCTGGTAATGAATTACCATGACAGCCTTGGTCCTGGGGGTAATCTTTTTTTCAAATGCCTCGGGGCTCATGCAGAGACTTTCGTCAATTTCAGCAAATACCGGCACTGCTCCGGTGAGAGCAACGCTGCTGTAGCTGGTGATCCAGCCGTAGGTAGGGATGATCACCTCATCACCGGGGCCCCATTCCAGGGCTGATGCGGCACAGAAGAAGGAACCGGAACCGGTTGACGTGGCAAGCACATACTTCTTCTTCAGAAACTCTCCGGCCTCGTGTTCAAAGTCATCCACCATATGAGGAGTATTGGGACCGTAGTGCCTGAACAGCGTCCTGTGTTCCAGGACCTCCTGCACAAGCTCCATCTCCTCTTTACCGACCACATTTCCCCCGACGCATTGGTATCCCATAGGTTTGTTGCGGACAGGGGTGCCTCCATCAAGGGCAAGAACCTTTTCATTCATCAGCATTCTCCAAAATATGTTTCATAATTGTTAACATTCTAGGTTCAGCTTAAGATTATGTCAACCATAAGTTTACTTTTACAAGACTTTTCTGCTGTTTTTTCTGAATTTCACTTGACAGCAGAGCCGTCAGCACCATAGAGTGGTCCTATTGAGGAGGATTTCATGATACCCCTATGCACGGAATTTAAGGACAAAGTAGTCATCATAACCGGAGGAAACAAGGGAATCGGAGGAGGATGCAGTGAAGCATTCACCCGTGCCGGAGCTGTGGTCGTTGCTGCTGCCAGGGACCAGAGGTCAGGCACGGCCCTGGCTGAAAACCTGACCGCCGCAGGACCTGGGACCTGTGAATTTTTTCCCTGCGACGTGTCGGACCATCAGCAGATTCACGATATGATCTCATCCACCGTCGAGAAATGGGGGCGCATTGACTGCCTGATCAACAATGCAGGATACCTGCCGAAGCGCACCAGACTTGATGAGATATCCATGGAGGACTTCCGGCGCATCATGGAGACAAACTTTCTCGCCATGTTCGCAGGATGCAAATATGCCCTGCCCCACCTGAGGAAAACTCAGGGGTCGATTATTAACATGGGGTCGGTTCTCGGCATAACCGGCCAGGACGGATCATCCATGTACACGGCAACCAAGGGGGCCATAGCCGCATTCTCAAAATCCCTTGCCATGGATGAAGCCCCCAACGGCGTACGGGTGAATATTATTCTGCCGGGAAACATTACTTCGGACCTGGGGAAGGAGAACAAAAGTCCCCTTTACACAGATTCGGAGGATAACGCCGCAAGATCATCAATGATGCAGTGGATCAG
>PWNW01000174.1 GCA_003557605.1 Spirochaetaceae bacterium | reverse complement strand
GCAAGACCTGCAATGGTTGCGGTACATGCTCCGATAAGGAAAGATATCCCCACCATCAGGTCAACATTGATTCCGGTAAACCTGGCGGTCCGCTTAGCTGATCCGGTCAGCTTCAACTGGGCGCCAAACTGTGTCTTCATCAGGAGAAACTGGCAGACTGCAGCAAGAAGGAGCATCATGATAAGCGGCAGGCTTAAAAAGTTGAACAGCCGAAATCGATATATGTTGTCAAAGAGCATGATCGCCCTGACATTATCTGTTATCACATCGGGATATATCTGCCTGTTTACCCAGACAAACCTAATGACTCCCATGGTGACGTAACTCATCGCCAGGGTCCAGATAATCGGGTTCGCCTTGAACCTTCCGATCACAAAACCATTTATGATCCCAACGGTAATCCCTGCGGCAAACGCCCCGAGAACTGCAGGCAGAAATCCGTATTTCAGCAGTTCCACACTGATAATCCCAGTCAATGCCATGGTTGTCGGTGCAGAAAGATCAGCATAATGCCCTGAATAGGTAACAAATGCCATGCCTACCGCAACAATGCCAAGCAGTGCGACAGCATCAATGATATTCATGAAGTTCTGGGCCGTCAGAAAGTTATTAATAATCCCTGCGGCCTGAAGGAATACCCCGAATACAATAAACACCAAGGCAATGGCATAAATTCCGGTACTGCTGAACACTTTGGAGAGCCTGCTGATACTCACGCTTCGTGTGTCTTCTCCGCTCATTGCGTCACCTCTTTGTTAGCCGCAAGCAGCAAGGATTCTTCGCTGCACTGTTCTCCTGCCATTTCCCCGGTAAAATGCCCCTTTCTCATAATGATAACCCTGTCAGAAAGCCTTACAAGTTCAGGAAGGTCCGAGGATATCAGGATCACTGCAGTACCGTCCTCAGCAAGTTTTTCAATCGAATCATGGATAATCATCTTCGCACCAATATCAACGCCTCTGGTTGGTTCATCAAGAATCAGGACTTTCGGTCTGATGGCAAGCCATTTAGCCAAAAGCACCTTCTGCTGATTCCCCCCTGACAACGTCGCAGCAGTCCGGGATGGATCAGGAGGATATATGGAAAGTTCCTTAATCAGTTCCTTCACCCGTTTCCTGCCTGACTTCTTGCTGTAGAGAAGCCCATTAGTAAGCCTGGGAATAACAGCAGACAAAACGTTGTCATCCACCGAAAGCCTTAGAGCAAGGCCCTCGATTTTCCTGTCCTCAGAAAGGTATCCAATTCCCTTCATGACCCTCTGCGCCATTGACATGTTTGTGATTGGCTCACCGTCCAGGAGGACACTCCCTTGCTGCGCCTGTTCAAGCCCGCAAAGCACCTGAGCAAGCTCCGACCTGCCTGCACCTGAGAGCCCGCAAATGCCTACAATCTCTCCCTTACGGGCAGAAAAGCTGATGTTATGAAAGAACCCCAGACGTGTGAGGTCTGTGACGGTAAGAAGTTCTCCCCCAATACCGTGGGAGCTCTTCCTGAAAAACTCCTTGACTGTTTTTCCCACCATCATCTGTACAATTTCTTCCCGTTTCACCTCATCAATATTTCTGGTGGCTACCCATTTTGCATCCCTCATAACAGTAACCCGATCGGCAAGCCGGAAAATTTCCGGCAGATGGTGAGAGATATACACGATAGCCAGTCCCCGTTTCCGCAATGTGTCAATGATCTTGAAGAGTCTTTCGACCTCTTCCCGGGAAAGAGCACTGGTCGGTTCATCCATGACAAGGATACAGGGATTTGTTCCCAGGACTTTTGCAATTTCCACCAGCTGTGCTTCATGCTGGCTGATATCTTCAATTGGCACATCGGGGTTCAGGTCAAGCCCAACAGTAGAAAGCATTCGCCTGGCTTCACGCTTCATTGCATCCCGGTCCACCAGCAGTCCCTTTCGGGGAAGCCTGCCTGCCATGAGGTTTTCAGCAATACTTATCGGCTGGGCAAGGCTGAGTTCCTGGTATATCATGCCGATTCCATATGATTTTGCAGTTGCAGGAGAATGCAGTTCCACTGGTTTTCCGTTGATAGTTATTGTCCCGGTATAATCTGAGAAGGAACCGGCAAGCATTTTCATTAAGGTTGACTTTCCGGCCCCGTTTTCACCAACTAATGCATGAACTTCACCGGCATAACAGTCAAAATCTACATTATCTACTGCAATGGTTGAAGGGTACCGTTTTCCGACCCCCTTCATCTCAAGAGCGAGACCTAATTTTTCCCTAGTCACTGGCTTCTCCCATATATCTTTTCTTCCAATACTTCATAGTAGTTCTTCAAATCAAACATCTGCAACCGGACATTTTGCTTAAAAAACTATAAAAATTCATAATATTTTTTACATCCACATCCTTTACTGTTCGCCGTTAAACTCCTTTACTGCGGAAAACATCGCGAGGATGTTTTCAGGCGGCACATCGGGCAGAATATTATGCACGGTATTAAAGACAAACCCGCCGCCGCTTGAAAAGACCTCCAGCCGCTGGAGCACTTGGGAGCGCACTTCCTCGACTGTCCCATGGTTCAG
>PWNW01000279.1 GCA_003557605.1 Spirochaetaceae bacterium | reverse complement strand
CTTTGTTCCGGGAAGCATCAAAATGTTTTGACCTGCAATGAGTTCAGTAAAGGTTCCTGCTTCCACGATAAATGTGTCTCCGCCGCCTGCAAGCATAATGCTCTCCAGGGCATCAAAACATTGGTCTTCACCTTGAAAAATATCACCAGATGTTAAGTGGCGTGTTAGCGGTATATCAGGATCAGGCTCATCATCTTCAAAAAAGAAAACCTGTTGCAAGCCAAATTGCATACTTCCGGTTTCTGATGAGAAATACAGATAATCCGTTTGTCCTGTGGAGAAGCTCATGGTTCCACCTGAACCTGTTGCTTCACCACCTGCTGAGACTACGCCCTGTTGGGCTTTTGTGGTTAGTAATCCCAAACCTGTTATAAGCAACAGGGTCAGGATAAATTTCGGTTTTTTCATATTATAGGGCTTTGTATAGAATGATAGACGCATTGTTACTTTAAACATAAACACGATGCAAATCCGAAAAAATGCAGTGGTTTATATGCTGCTTCAAAAAAACAATGAACCTTAATGGGTTTTTCGATATCTGTTTTTGTTAAAAAAATCGCTCGCCAAATTTATCCTGTTTAATCCGATGCATATTAACAGGAGGCAGTATTTGCGCCCCGCCAAAAGCGGGGCTAATTATCAAATTATCAAATTGTCGGATCATGCACTCCGTGCATGTTAGAAATCCCTGACGCAACGCACACTCATGCCGAGCGCACGGACAAAACCGTCCATGCCGGCACCGGAATCGAAGAAATAGAGGTAGCTGCTTTCATTGTCACCACTAACCGAAGAACTCCACACGTAGCTTAAGCTGCCAACAGAGTAGAGCGTGCCATCAATGTCGCGGTAGCCGCCAACGGGCCACTTCAGAGTAGAAGTATAAGCTCCGGACGAGTTGTTTGGGAACCAGCTTGTGCGCTCTGCTTCGAGTTCAGTCTCAGTGGGCAAACGCCAACCGTCAGGGCAAGGGTTATTGATGCCGGAAACGCCCTGCCACAAATCGTCACTCGCAGTTTCGAGCCAATCCCATGGGGCGCTGTCAGGTGTTATGAAGTAGCTGTGCCCGGGGTCATCTGTAGGGCTTAAGTCAGAGGTGGTCGCACTGGTTCTGTCTTGGTGGTAATCAACAAGACGCCCCCACTGAAACAGGTCACCATAGAGATTGATGTCAGTGTTTCCCGTCGCATCATCAGCCGGAACAAAAGGCATGGGTAGAGCACCCAGGTTGCGATCCATCCAGCAAAGGCCGCCACGCTCAATGGTTCCATAGGTTAAAGAATCTTGACCGTAAGCAAAAGTGATGTTGTCTCCGCAATAAAAATCAGGGTAATTCGAACAATCAATTACAATTTCATTTCCATAATTAATAAATGGTTCAGGATGATAACTATCTGTATATTGATATTTTATATATGCCCTGAGATAAAAAGGAGCACCAGGTAGAGGTACAGGTATATTAGTGTGCGTATAAGGACCATCGCCAGGACCACCCCCAGGCCAAGAGTCATCTAAACCTAATATCGGTGATGAAGTAACTCCCCAAACAAATCCCTTTTCTATTATGTTGAATCTTGTGGGGTTTGGATTTACAGCCTGTCCATTCACAAAATCCACAATGCTATTGGTATAACAATCATATTCACCAGTAACAACATAGGGTGGCAGGAACACGGAGATGTCAATAGCAATCCATTTAAGAGGTTCTTCTAATGATGGGGCAAACGTCAGCATATATGTCTGAGTATCTTCCGCCGGTGGTTCGATGGTTGCCCACTTATCACCATCCCAAAAAAGCATTTCACCAAAATCTTTTCCATCCTCAATGGTACCTTTAGCCGTTTTTGCATGCAGGGCATAGGGCACGCTGTACAACTGGGTTATGCCTTCAATGGTGTAATTTGTTCCGCCTTCCGGGTCAACCTCTACCTTTACAAAAGCTCTTATAATTTCCTCTACTGCAAGCTCCAACTCCTCAAAAAGTCCTTCTTCAGGCTGGCCTTTGCCGATGATAAAAGTTAACAGTCCATTGGCATTGGTGGTTGCTATGTGGGTTTCAACATACATGGTCTGCAAACTGTCAGGAATTCCTTTTAGTATGCTGACCCTGATACCAACCTCCTGGTTAATGAGCAGTTCGTTGTTGGCATCACGGATGACTGCCTGGTGTGTTATTCCCATAGGAACTTGCGCCATAATAGCCGTGCCTATGATTAATCCGCTTAAAATCAGTAAAAATTTTTTCATTGTATTTTGGTTTTGATTGTTTGTATAAAGTATGTTTTGTTTTAATAACTTGTCTTGGTTTGCCAGGTAAGGCCCTGTTATTGCATCATCATCTTTTGATGATGCGCTGAACACCCATATCATCACCACGCTGCACCCGGATCATGTAAAGTCCGGGCTGATGCCCTTGCAGACTCAGGTGATGTTGCCAGCCAGTTAGTTGGTCGTTGCGAGTAATCATCTCACCTCTCATACCATATATTTCAATTATAATTTTCGTATGATCAGTGTCTCCACAAATGATTTCCAGGGTAAAATCCCCTGTGGTGGGAT